>NZ_JBLYQK010000034.1:0-21154 GCF_048799765.1 Brevundimonas sediminis | reverse complement strand
GCCCAGGACCCGCGCCCAGCCGTGGGCCGCCCGGTCCGCCGCCAGCGCGCCGACGGCGGACAGGCAGGCGAGGAAGCAGAGCACGGCGATCACGGCCGCCAGCCAGGGCTCGCCGCCCGTGTCGCGGGGCAGGATGGGGGCGCGGCGGGAGAGCAGGCGGTCGATCATGCGGCGCCTCCGGACAGACGGCCGCGGTCCAGGGTCAGCACCGTCGCGCCGGACCGGGCGGCCAGGTCGGCGTCGTGGCTGGCGATCAGCACGGTCGTGCCCAGCCGGTTCATGGACTGGAACAGCTTCAGCAGCCGGCCCGCCATGGCGGCGTCGACATTGCCGGTCGGCTCGTCGGCGATGATCAGGTCCGGGCCGGTCACCACGGCGCGGGCGATGGCCAGCCGCTGCTTCTCGCCTCCGGACAGGGCGGCGGGGCGGGCGTCCGCGCGGGGGGCCAGTCCGACCCAGTCGAGCATCTCATCCACGTCGTCGGCGTAGTCCGCGATCTTCAACCCGGCCAGCCGCAGGGGCAGGGCGACGTTCTCCCAGGCGCTGAGGTGATCCAGCAGCCGGAAGTCCTGGAACACCACCCCCATCCGGCGACGGAACGCCGGAGCCCGGCTGCGGGGCGCGGCGCCGGCGTCTTCCCCGAACAGCTCCAGCGTCCCGGCCCGCGGATGCACGTCGAGGGTCAGCAGCTTCAGCAGGGTCGACTTCCCCGCCCCCGACGGGCCGGTAAGGAAGTGGAAAGAGCCCGCGGGCAAAATCAGGTTAACGTCCCGGAGCACGTCGGGCGTCTCGTTATAGCCGAAGCCCACGCCACGCAGGCGGGCGGTGGCGGGCGACGAGGCGGCATCGGCGGCGCGACGGGTCTGGACGGACATCAATTCTTGGATCGGTGCGCGGCGGGGCCGCGAACGGGAGAGGGGCGAAGAGCCTCGCAGTCGGCGCCTATGATACTGACCTGCCCGTCCTGCGCCACCAGCTATTTCACACCCGACGACGCAATCGGGCCGAACGGCCGCACCGTGCGGTGCAAGACCTGCAAACACACCTGGCGCGCCACCCTCGACGAGCCGCTGGAGCTGTCGGCCGCGGAGGAGACGCCTCCGCCCCGTCGAGAGGAGCCCGCGCCGGAATCCCTGGCCGAGACCCCGGCGCCGGAGCTGCCGCGCGCCTTCCGCGCCCGCGCCGAGCAGCAGCGCCGCCTGCGTCGCGCCGCCACCCACGGGGTGGTCTGGGCCGGCATCGCCTCCGGTTTCGCCGCCTTGCTGGGCGCCGCCTGGCTGTTCCGGGTCGAGGTGGTGGAGATGGCCCCCCGCACCGCCGCGGCCTATGCCGCGGTCGGTCTGACGGTGAACCCCACCGGCCTGGATTTCGAGGCGATCAGCGCCCGTCCCCTGCCGAATGATCCCGGCAAGGTCATCGTCTCGGGCGCCCTGCGCAATGTGCGCGACAACGAGCGGATCGCGCCGCCGGTCCGGGTCGCCCTGCTGGACGCGCACGGCGCCGAGATCGGACACGCCGTCGTCAATATCGACGCCGCCCCGGTCCTGCCCGGCAAGGTGCAGGGCTTCGCCGTCATCATTCCGGACCCGGGCGCGCGCGGGCAGGGAGTCGGGGTGGATTTCGTCCTCGACGCCGCACCGTCCCATCCGGCGCCCGCCCATGCACCCGCTCATGCACCCACCCGTGCGGCCGGGCATGCGCCGGCCCACGCGGCGGAGGAAGGGCATGGGCCCGCCCCCACACACGACGCCCCCGCCCACGACGTTCCCGCCGCGGAGCCGCATGCCAGCGTCCCGCCTCCGGCGCACGCCGCCGCGCACGGTCCGGCTCATGAGGCCGGTCTGCAGCCGGTTTCGGCGTCGCGTCCCAGCACCCTGCGTCGCGCCCTGACGCCGGGCGTGCCCCTGCCCGACGAGCGCCAGCCGGTCGACGCCGTCCCCGCTTCGGCCGAAAGGGCTCTCGACTCGCACGCCCCTCGGGCGGTATCGCGGGGTCATGGCTGACACCTCCCCGACGCCCACCGTGCTGCTCCCCGAGGCGGAGGTGCAACGCATCGTCGCCGACCTCGCCGCGCAGATCGCCCCCGTCATCGACGACGAGACCGTCGCCGCGGTCCTGCTGACCGGCGGCCTCTGGTTCGCCGCAGACCTGACCCGCGCCCTGTCGCGCGTCGGCCGCAACGTCCGCTTCGACGCCCTGTGGCTCGCCTCCTACGGCGATGAACAGTCCAGCCGGGGCAAGATCGACGTCTACGCCGACTTCCAGCGCTCCATCGAGGGGCGCCGCGTCCTCATCATCGACGACGTCTTCGACACCGGCCTTTCGCTGGCCGAGGCTGTCCGCATCGCCAAGGAAAAGGGCGCCTCGGAAGTCCTGACCGTCGTCTTCGCCAAGAAGCCCTGGCCGCTGCCGCGGGCGCCGGAGCCCGACTTCGTCGGCTGGGACGCCCCGAACCGGTTCCTGGTCGGCTACGGGCTGGATCATGCGGGCGCCCTGCGCGGGCTGCCGGACGTGTGTGCGCTGGATTGAAGGTCTTGGGGCTTAGGGCTTAGGTCTTAGGCTCGGGAGGCTGACATGGAAGCTCGGATACGGGGTTATCGCGACTTGCAGGTATGGCAACGCGCCATGTTGATCGCGGAAAGAACTTATTTTTTGAGCAGAACTTTTCCCAAAGAGGAGCAATTCGGGCTGACTTCACAGGCGCGGCGAGCCGCTGCCTCAGTGGCTGCCAATATTGCCGAAGGGTACGGACGGGGCACTCGTCCGGCGTATGCGAGCTTTGTCCGCATTGCTCAGGGCTCTCTCAAAGAGCTGGAAACCCATCTTCTCTTGGCTGAGCGTGTGGGAGTAGCGGCTCCTGGCTCGACCAAAGAAATCCTGTCTGAAGCAGATGGGCTCGGACGGATGCTGAGGGTCTTGCTGACCAAGCTCGCCTCAAGCCCCAAGCCCTAAGCCCCAAGCCCTTCCTTCAGAGCCAGTCCGCCTTCGGCTCCCGCGCCCACATCTCGTCGTAGCTCGGACGCGGACGAACCACCGCCCACCGGTTCCCATCGACCAGCACTTCCGCCACCAGCGGCCGCGAATTGTACTCGCTCGACAGCACGGCCCCGTAGGCCCCGGCGCTCAGGAACGCCACCAGATCACCGGCCTGCAGCGGCGCCAGCATCCGGTCCCGCGCGAACACGTCGGTGGATTCGCAGATGGGGCCGACCGGGTCATAGGCGGCGCGCTCGCCCTCGCGCGGATGCACCGGCACGAGGTCGTGGAAGGCGTCGTACAGGGCGGGCCGCATCAGGTCGTTCATCCCCGCGTCCAGCACCAGGAACCGCCGCCCGTCCGCGCGCTGGTTCACCTGAATGACCCGGCTGACCAGCACCCCCGCATTGGCGGCCAGCAGGCGGCCCGGCTCGAACGCGGCCTCGACGTTCAGGCCGTCCAGAACCCGCGCGCACATGGCGGCGTAGTCGGCGATGGAGGGCAGGTCCGTCTGGCCGTGATAGGGCACGCCCAGACCGCCGCCGAGGTCCAGCCGCGTGACCTCGCAGCCCTTGTCGCGCAGGGTCTCGGCCACGCCCCGGATGGTGCGGAAGGCGGCTTCCATGGGGGCCAGATCGACGATCTGGCTGCCGATGTGACAGGCCAGTCCCACCGGCGTCACATGCGGCGAGGCCGTGGCGCGGACATACAGCTCGATGGCTTCCTCGACCGGCACGCCGAACTTGTCGGTCGCCCCGCCGGTGGTGATCCTGGCGTGACCGCCCGCGCCGATGTTGGGATTGACCCTGACCGCCACAGCGGGCGAGGCGCCCTTCGACGCCGCCACCGCGATCAGCCGATCCAGCTCGGCGCCGCTCTCCAGATTGATCTGGCGCACGCCGACGTCGATGGCGAAGGCCAGTTCGGCGTCGGTCTTGCCCACGCCCGAGAAGATGATCCGATCGGCCGGGATGCCCGCTTTCAACGCGCGGCGGATTTCGCCCTCCGACACCGTGTCTGCGCCGCAGCCCAGTTTCGCCAGCGTCGCCAGCACCGACAGGTTGGAGTTGGCCTTGACCGCGAAGGCGATCAGGCTGTCGCCCAGCGCCCCTTTATGGTCATCCAGCGCGCCGCGCAGCAGGCTGTAGTGTCGGGTCAGGGTGGCGGTCGAATAGACATAGACCGGCGCGCCGACGGCTTCGGCGATGACGGACAGCGCGACGCCTTCGGCGTGAAGTTCGCCGTCGATCAGGTCAAAATGGTTCAAGTCGGGATCCCGGGGAGAGGATCAGCGCGGGCTGTTGCCCGATCCGCCGAAAGGACTGGAGCTCGGGCCGCCGTCGATGGGCTGCTCGCGGTTCGGACGATTGACGGTGGCGGGCTCCGGCAGGCCGGGGGCGCGGCCGTCGCGCATGCTGCGCTCGGTGCGTTTGGCGGGGGGCGCGTCCAGATCAGCCATGCGGCCGCAGGCGGCGGCCGAGACCGCGATCAGGGCGGCGACGCCCGCGATGACAAGTTTCTTCATCTGAACCCCCTTAGCCGAGCCGCGACGTCCACTCGGCGATACGTTGCCGGACCTGTTCCGGCGCGGTGCCCCCGAAGCTCTGGCGGCTGGCGCAGGAAGCCTCAGGGGTGAGCACCTTGTACACCCCTTCCGTCACGCCGGGATGCAGCTTCTGCAGTTCTTCCAGCGGCAGTTGCGCCAGACCCACGCCCAGCGCCTCGGCCCGCTTGACCGCCGCGCCCGTGACATGGTGCGCCTGACGGAAGGGCAGGTTCAGCTCGCGCACCAGCCAGTCGGCCAGATCGGTGGCGGTCGAGAAGCCCGCGCCGGCGGCGGCGGCCATCTTTTCCGTGTCCGGAACAAGGGCGGCGACCATGGCGGTCATGGCGCCCAGCGCCAGATCGAGGGCGTCGAACGCCTCGAACACCGGCGGCTTGTCCTCCTGCATGTCCTTCGAATAGGCCAGCGGCAGGCCCTTCATCACCGTCGACAGGGCGACCAGCGAGCCCATGATCCGGCCCGTCTTGGCGCGCACCAGCTCGGCGGCGTCCGGATTGCGCTTCTGCGGCATGATCGACGAGCCGGTGGTCAGGTCGTCGGGCAGGGTGACGAAGCCGAACATCGGCGTCATCCACACCACGATCTCCTCGGCCAGGCGTGACAGGTGTCCGGCGCAGATCGAGGCGGCGGCCAGGCTTTCCAGCGCGAAATCGCGGTCCGACACGGCGTCCAGCGAGTTGGCCATCGGGCGGTCGAAGCCCAGGGTCGAGGCCGTCATGTGCCGGTCGATGGGGAAGGGCGACCCGGCCAGCGCGGCGGCGCCCAGCGGGTTTTCGTTCATCCGGGTGCGGGCGTCGGCGAAGCGCCAGGCGTCGCGTCCGAACATTTCGACATAGGCCATCAGATGGTGGCCCAGCGTTACCGGTTGCGCGGTCTGCAGGTGGGTGAAGCCCGGCATCAGGTCGCCGGCGTGCTGCTCGGCGCGCGCCAGCAGGGCCTTCTGCAGGCCTTTCAGCTGCACCACCTGACGGTCGCAGGCGTCGCGGACCCACAGGCGGAAGTCGGTCGCCACCTGGTCATTGCGGCTGCGCGCGGTGTGCAGCCGGCCCGAGGGTTCGCCGATCAGCTCATTCAGGCGGGCTTCCACATTCATGTGGATGTCCTCGAACTGGTCGCGGAACGGGAAGCGGCCGCCGCGGATCTCGTCCTCGATGGCGTCCAGCCCGCCGAGGATGGCGTCGGCGTCGGCCTGCTGGATGATCCCCTGTGCGGCCAGCATGCGACAATGCGCGCGCGATCCGGCCAGGTCCTGGGCCCACAGGCGCTGGTCCACGCCGATGGAGACGTTGATCGCCTGCATGATTTCGGCCGGTTTGGCCGAGAAGCGTCCGCCCCACATGTCTTGACCTTTGGCGCCCCCGGGGGCTTTGGTCACGGGATCGGAGGGCGTCTGGTCGGACATGGCTATCTCGAAGGCGGTAATCGGCGCGGTTGTCGGCGCGTTGCTGATCGGTGGGATCGGCGGCGGCGCGGCGCTGCTATACGCCAATCCGGGCCTGATCGACAAAGCCGCAACGCCGGAACCGGCCGCGAAAAGCGAACTGGCCCGCTTCGCCACCGGCACGATCGCCCGTCTGGAGACGCCGGCGGCCCTCGAACCGGCCCCGGCCTATGTGTTCAGGACCCGCGACGGCGCCGATGCGCGCCTGTCGGATTTCCGCGGCAAGGTGGTGGTGGTCAACCTCTGGGCGATGTGGTGCGCGCCCTGCCGCACCGAGATGCCCACCCTGGCCCGCCTGGCTGAAAGCTACGCGGGGCGGGATGTCATGGTGCTGCCGATCAATGTCGACGCCACCCCCGACGCCATCGCCGACGCCCGCAGCTTCATCGACGTGCATGAGCCGCTGCCGATGTACAGCGACCCGAAATTCCAGCTGCCCTTTGAACTGCCGGGCAAGGGCAAGATGCCCCAGACGATCCTGCTGGACCGTCAGGGGCGGATCCGCGCCCATTTCTCGGGCGAGGCGGACTGGGCCAGCCCCGAGGCGAAGGCGCTGATCGACGCCCTGCTGGCGGAGCCGGCCTGACCGGTCGTCAGTTGGCCGGAACGCGTTCGTCCGTCGCCGGATTGACCGCGCCCGGACGTCCCTCGGCGGCGGCCTCGGCCTGATTGTCCTCAAGCCTGTCGGCGGCGTTGCCCGCGACTTCCTCGGTCGCCTGCGCGGCCTTCATGGCTCCGGCCTCGATCACCTCGCCGGCCTGCGACGCGATGTCGCCGGCCTTTTCACCGGCGGCGCTGGCGTCGGCTTCCGCCTGTTCCTGTTCGGCCTGGGTGCAGGCGGCGGCGCCCAGCGACAGGGCGGCGACGGCGGTCAGGGCGGCGATACGAATACGCATGGCGTTGTCCTCTCGGTTGAACCTGGGCGGTTAACGCGAGGACGCCCTGACCGGTTGCGGCCTGCGACCTCAGCGGTTGATCATCGCCTGCGCCGCCGGGGTGTAGCGTTCTCCCGTCAGCGGAATGTCGCCCAGCCGATCCTCGATCGCCCGCAGGTCAGCGGCGGTCAGTTCGACCTCGGCCCCGCCCAGGTTCTCCTCCAGCCGGTGCAGCTTGGTCGTGCCCGGGATCGGAACAATCCACGGCCTGCGCGCCAGCAGCCAGGCGAGGGCGATCTGCGCCGGCGTCGCGCCCTTGTCGGCGGCGATGCCTTTCAGCTCCTCCACCAGGGCGAAATTGGCGCTCAGATTGGTCGCGTCGAAGCGCGGGACGGTCGCCCGGAAGTCATCGGCGGCGAAGGTCGTATTCGGGGTGATCGCGCCGGTCAGGTATCCCTTGCCCAGCGGGCTGAACGGCACGAAGCCGATGCCCAGCTCTTCCAGCAGCGGCAGGATCTCCGCCTCCGGTTCACGCCAGAACAGGGAGTATTCGCTCTGCAGCGCCGTCACCGGCTGCACCGCATGCGCCCGGCAGATGGCGTCCACCCCCGCCTCGGACAGGCCGAAGTGGCCGACCTTGCCCTCGGCGATCAGGTCGCGAACCGTCCCGGCCACGTCCTCCATCGGCACGGCGGGATCGACCCGGTGCTGGTAGAACAGGTCGATGTGGTCGGTCCGCAGCCGCTTCAGCGACGCCTCCGCCACCTGTCGGATGCGCTCCGGACGGCTGTCCAGCCCGCCCGTACGCTCGCCGGCGTCGGTGATGTCGAACCCGAATTTGGTGGCGATCTTCACCTGCTCCCGCACCGGCTCCAGCGCCTCGCCGACCATCAGCTCATTGGCCCAGGGGCCGTAGATTTCCGCGGTGTCGAAGAAGGTCACGCCGCGATCCACGGCCTCGCGGATCAGCTTCACCCCCGTCGGCGTGTCCGTCGCCGCTCCATAACCGAAGCTCAGCCCCATGCAGCCGAAGCCGAGGGCTGAAACCTCAAGGCCTGATTGTCCAAGCGTGCGCGTTTTCATGGTTCTTTTCCTTTCTCAGTTCGCCCGCCGAAGCGGGGCTTCCCGTTCCGAATGGACGAGCGTCCGTTCGGGGAGACGGGCACCGCGAACTTCAATCGCGGCGACGGCAGCGTTCAGTTCCGCCAGTTCTTCGGGGGAGAAGCGCAGCGATGCCGCGCTGATATTCTCCCGCATGTGCGCCATCTGGGTCGTGCCGGGGATGGGCACGATCCACGGCTTCTGGGCCAGCAGCCAGGCGAGGGCGATCTGCCCGGGCGCGGCGTTCTTGCGTCGTCCCCAAGCCTTCACCAGCTCGACCAGCGCCAGATTGTGGGCCAGGTCCTCGCCGGCGAAACGGGACTCGATGCCCCGGATGTCGCCCTCGGCGAACCGGGTGCCGGCGTCGATAGCGCCGTTCAGGAAGCCGACGCCCAGCGGGCTCCAGCAGACCAGACCGACGCCGAGTTCCTCGCAGGTCGGGATGACCCAGTCCTGCGGTCCGCGCCACAGCATCGAGTATTCGTTCTGCACTGCCGACACCGGCAGGGCGGCATGGGCCCGGCGCAGGGTTCCCTGACCCATTTCACTCAGTCCCCAGTGCAGAACCTTGCCCTCGCGCATCAGGTCGCCGACCGCGCCGGCAACGTCCTCGATAGGCACGTCAGGATCGACACGATGCTGGTACAGCAGGTCGATCCGGTCGGTCCGTAGCCGACGCAGCATATTCTCGACCACGATGCGGATGTGTTGCGGACGACTGTTGAGCCCCGGCAGCCGCGCGCCGGTCTCTTGATCAATGTTCCAGCCGAACTTGGTGGCGATGACGATGTCGTTCCTAAACGGCGCGACGCCTTCGCCCAAAATGCGCTCGACCTCGTGGGGGCCATACGCTTCGGCTGCGTCGTAGAAGGTCAGGCCCTCGTCAAACGCGGTCCGGATGATGTTCAGCATCTCCGGGCGCGAAGGAAGCGTCGTCTGATAGGTCCGGCTCATGTTCTGCACGCCGATGCCCACGGCCGAGACTTCCAGTGCGCCCAGACGGCGCTTGCCGGGGGAGGTCTGGCCGGGGGCGGCGAAAGCCGGCGCGGCGGCAAGGGCCGAGGCGGTCAGGCCTAGACCGAAAATCGCCCGGCGATCAAAACCGGGGCGGGAAGTTTCTGACGGCACGCCGCTTCTCCTTCGGTGTGGTTAGCTCCGGACAGCCGTCCGCGATCCGTCGCGCGGGACGGTCGGCTGCGGGATCAAATGAAGGGGCCGCCGCCGGGGCGACGGCCCGTCAGGCTCAGGCCGCCGGGGCTTCCAGCGAGGCCATGTCGATCGAGAAGCGGTACTTCACATCGCCCTTGATCATCCGCTCATAGGCGGCCTCGATCTGGTCGATCGGGATGATCTCGACATCCGAGACGATGTTGTGGTCGCGGCAGAAGTCGAGCATCTCCTGCGTCTCGGCGATGCCGCCGATCAGCGAGCCGGCGATCGCGCGACGGCCGAAGATCAGGTTGCCGACCGACGGCGAAGGATGCGGCTCGGCGGGCACGCCCACCAGCACCATGGTCCCGTCGCGCTTCAGGGCGCTGACATAGGGGTCCAGATTGATGGACGCCGCCACCGTGTTCAGGATGAAGTCGAAGGTTCCCATGTGGGCCTTCATGTCGGCCTTGTCCTTCGACAGGACCACGCCCTTGGCGCCGAGGCGCGCGGCGTCTTCCGCCTTCCCCGGCGACGTCGTGAAGACCCAGACTTCCGCGCCCATGGCCGCGGCCAGCTTGACCCCCATATGGCCCAGGCCGCCCAGGCCGACCACGCCGACCTTCTGGCCCGGTCCGACCTTCCAGTGGCGCAGGGGCGACCAGGTGGTGATCCCGGCGCACAGCAGGGGCGCGACGGCGGCCAGCTGGCTGGCGTCATGGCCGATGCTCAGCACGAAGTCCTGATCGACCACGATATGCTTGGAATAGCCGCCGAAGGTGTGGCCGCCCAGGACCTTGTCCGGACCGTTGTAGGTGCCGACCATGCCGGTTCCGGTGCAGTACTGCTCCTCGCCCGCCACACAGGACGGACAGGTCCGGCAGCTGTCGACCATGCAGCCGACGCCGACCAGATCGCCTTCCTTGAAGCGGCTGACCTTCCCGCCCACCGCGCTGACGCGGCCGACGATCTCGTGGCCCGGGCAGCAGGGGTACAGGGTGCCGCCCCATTCGGCGCGGACCGTATGCAGGTCCGAGTGGCAGACGCCGCAGTACAGGATGTCGATGGCCACATCGGTCGCCAGCGGGTCGCGGCGCTCGAAGCTGAAGGGCGCGAGCGGCTGGTCACCGGACGGGGCGGCGTATCCGTAGGATTTCATGGGGGCTCCAGAACGTCTTGGGCGCGCCCCTGCGCGCCGCGAACGCGATCAAGATAGGGCGCGCCTTTCCGGGTGATTAGGGGTAGTGATCGGCATAAACCTGTGAATGGGATTCAATAATGAAGCGCGATGAGCTGGGCGACCTGGCCGCCTTCATGGTGGTGGCGGAGGAGCGGGGGTTTACCCGGGCGGCCTTTCGTCTGGGGCAGTCGCCGTCCGCGCTCAGCCATACGATCCGGCGTCTGGAGACCCGGCTGGGCCTGCGCCTCCTCCTGCGCACCACCCGGAGCGTCTCGGTGACCGAGGCGGGCGAGCGGCTGCTCGAGACGCTCCGGCCGGCCTTCTCGGACATCGAAAGCCGGCTGGAGGCCCTGGCCGAGCTGCGCGACCGGCCGTCCGGCACCATCCGGATCAACTCCGGCGAACACGCCGCCCACACCCTGCTGTGGCCGGTGCTGGAGCGCTTCCTGCCCCTCTATCCGGACGTGAAGGTCGAGATCACCACCGAGCTGGGCTATGCCGACATCGTCGAGCGACGCTTCGACGCCGGCGTCCGGCTGGGCGAGCAGGTGGCGCGCGACATGATCGCGGTCCCGATCGGACCCGATGTGAACATGGTGGTGGTGGGCGCGCCGTCCTGGTTCGCGCGACGGCCGAAGCCGGTCACGCCGCATGATCTCAACGACCACGTCTGCCTCAATCTGCGCCTGCCGACCCGCGGCGGGCTCTACGCCTGGGAGTTCGAGAAGGACGGGCGGCAGTTGAACGTCCGTGTCGACGGCCAGCTGATCTTCAACGACATGGCCCTGATCCAGAAGGCGGCGGAGGCGGGGATGGGGCTCGGCTTCCTGATGTCGGACGTCGCGGCTCCGGCCATCGCCGAGGGGCGGCTGATTCCTGTGCTGGAAGACTGGCGCCCGCCCTTTCCCGGATACCACCTCTACTACCCCAGTCGCCGTCAGCCGACGCCGGCCTTCACCCTGCTGGTGGAGGCGTTGCGCTATCGGGGGGCGGGGACGACGGCTCCGGCGCGCGGGTAGTCGGGCCGGCTTCGTCCGCTGTGCGGGACGGCACGCCGTCGACAGGCTCCGAGACCGCGGGCGAATGCTCCGCCGGGGTCGAGGGACTGTTCTCGCCGCAGGCGGCCAGACCCGCGGTCAGGGCGCCCGCGGCCAGCAGGGCGGCTGCGGCGCGGCTCACGCGGCGGTCTTCGGCAGCCGGGCCATGGCCTCCCGGCACAGGCCGTTCAGCTGTCGGGTCAGGGCGGTGCCCTCCAGCTGGTTGACGTCGGCCATGGTGTAGCCGTCCTTTTCCATCGCCCGCGCGATCTCGCTGCGGCTCCGGTAGAGGCCGGTGCGGGCCAGTTCGAAGGCGCGCTCGAGGGGGTGAAGTCTGAACTGGGTCATGGGGGCCGAACGCCACCGCGGCCTCCGCGTTCCTAAGTCGCTTTCCGGACCCGGGGCGCGAGGGACGGCGGCCCGCCCCGTCGCTCGCAGAACGCCGGACGGACCGCCGGGACGCCGCCTGCCGATTTGGCGGTCATCCGGACTTCATACGCCCCGCCCGGCCGTTCGGACCACGCGGTCAGGCCGGGTCCGCAGTCCGGGGCGCGGCGGCCACCTCGCGCGCCAGCTGGCCGAGCGTCACCTCGCCGAAACGGTCCAGCAGCCGGCGCTCCGCCTCCGTCAGGCTGTCGGCCAGGGCCGCGTTCACCGCCTGTTCGATGCGACAGCGCGGATCGTCGTCCGCCAGCCCGATGGCGAACAGTTTCGGACTGCCCAGGGCGTCATGGATGTCGCGCAGTGTCACCTCGTCCAGAGGCCGCGCCAGCGCCCAGCCCCCGCCGTGCCCCTTGTCAGAGGTCACGTATCCGGCGGCCTTCAATCCCGCCATGGTCCGGCGCACCACCACGGGATTGGTTGAGATCATCTTGCTGATGGCCTCCGAGGTCACAGGGGCGCCGATGTGATCCATGTGGATCAGCACATGCAGCATGCGGGACAGGCGGGTGTCTGCGGGCATGCGGCCATCCTATCGCGCGCGCACACGTAACAAAAGAAGTTGCGTGATTGCGTCGCCGTTTATATCTCTCGCAACATCGAAAGTTACGAGAGGCTCCCATGGATCGGTATGACGTCATTGTGGTCGGCGGCAGTTTCGCCGGCCTCTCCGCGGCGATGCAGCTGGCGCGGGCGCGCCGCCGCCTGCTGCTGGTCGACGCGGGCAAGCCCCGCAACCGCTTCGCCGCGACCTCGCACGGCTTCCTCGGCCAGGACGGCGTCCCGCCCGCCGACATCATGCGCGAGGGCCTGACCCAGCTGGCCCGCTATCCGTCGGTGGACTTCGCCCACGCCGAGGCCCTGACCGCCCGCGCCGAGGCGGACGGCGTCACCCTGACCTTGTCCGGCGGCGCCGGGGTCTCGGCCCGCAAGCTGGTCCTCGCCACCGGGGTCGCCGACACCCTGCCGCTGGAGTCCATGATCCCGCGCTGGGGCGTCAGCGTCCTGCATTGCCCCTACTGCCATGGCTATGAGGTCCGGGACCGTCGTCTGGCTGCGATCGCCACCGTCCCGGGCGCCGTGCATCAGGCCCTGATGCTGCCCGACTGGGGCCCGACCACCTTTTTCACCCAGGGCCGGTTCGAGCCGACAGAGGAAGAGGCCGCCCAGCTGGCCGCGCGCGGCGTCGCCATCGAGCGCACCCCGGTGGTCGAACTGCTCGGGGAGGGGACGGCCCTCTCCGCCCTGCGGCTGGCGGACGGGCGTGAGGTCCCGGCCGAGGCCGTCTTCACCGCCCCGCGCACCCATGTGACCAGCCCGCTGGCCGAACAGCTGGGCTGCGCCTTCGAGGACGGCATGACGGGCCAATACATCCGCGTCGACGCCCTGCAGCAGACCAGCGTGCCCGGCGTCTTCGCCGCGGGCGATGCGGCGACCCGGATGTTCAACGCCACCCTGGCCTCCGCCGCCGGCGTCATGGCCGGCGTCGCCGCCCACCGGGCCCTGGTCCAGGATGCGGCGGCGTGAGCGGCTTTGATGATCCGCAGGCCGTCGCCCGCTATGCCGAGGGGCCGCGTCGTCTGGTCCCCGGCCTCGATGACCTGCACCGCATGACCCGCCTGCTGCTGGACGAGACCGTTCCACCCGACGGTCATGTTCTGGTCGTCGGCGCGGGCGGCGGGATGGAGTTGCGCGCCTTCGCCGGGGCCCGGCCCGGCTGGCGCTTCACCGGCGTCGATCCGTCCGTCGAGATGCTGAAGCTCGCCGCTCGCACCCTCGGCCCTTTGGCCGACCGGGCGGAGCTGCGCGAGGGCTATGTCGCCGACGCGCCCGAGGGGCCGTTCGACGGCGCCGCCTGCCTGCTGACCCTGCATTTCGTGCCCGAGGCCCAGCGCATCGCCACCCTGTCGGAAATCCGCCGCCGCCTGAAACCCGGCGCCGCCCTGGTCCTCGCCCACCACAGCGTCCCGGACGGCCCGGAGCGCACGATCTGGCTCAACCGCTTCGCCGCCTTCGCCGCCGACAATGGTCTGGAGCGGGAGCGCGCCTGGGCCAACGCCCACGCCATCGGCGAGGCTTTGCCGCTCCAGACGCCCGAGGCCGAAGTCGCCCATCTGAGGGCGGCGGGGTTCTCGGATGTGCAGCTGTTCTACGCCGCCTTCACCTTCAGGGGGTGGGTGGCGCGGCGGTAGCTGACCGCTACGTCGCAGAGAGCGGCGCCCGGAGTGTATCGGTGACCGTGTAGGTCGCATCCTGGCGTCGATGCTTGGGGCGGCTTTCGACCCATTGCGGACATGCAGAGGATAATTCAGCCTCCGAAGATGAGCTTTGCGTCTCTCATCGAGTGGATAGACCGAGAATGGGAGAATGGCTTGAGGGCGAGGTTCTCCCTGCCCCTCATAGTCTCAGCTGGTTGGCTACCGCTCTCCCTGATCGGCCTCAACTGGGTCACCATTTCGCTGGCGGCTATCTGGGCCGTGCCGTGGATCACCTTGTTTTTCTGGAGGCTAGGTGTCTGGTTGCAGCGTTATGAGGCGCGGCAACGCCCGAGCCGAAAGGGCCGGAGGCGGTGAGTCCGCTTCCGACCCTTGCCGGACATCCGGAACGTCCGCTTGCCTACGGCGCCTGGCGGCGGCGGAGTGTTGTGACGGTCCGGGCAGGCGGAACGCCCGGAAGACCTCGGGACGTCGCGCCTGAACCTGCAGAGGAAAATGGTGGCTGGAGGCAGGTTCCTGCGTGCACCCACATTCATAGGACGGGCGATCAAGATCGCCGTCTAACCGGTATCTATTCAGCCGGTGTCGGTTGGTCTTGCATTCAAGACAGGGCGGCCGGTCGCTGCTCGGAGGTCCGCGACCAGAGCCTCACGCGCAACCAGAGTATCGCTCATGCTCGACCAAAAAGGTGCCATGTCCTGCACCGTTTCGACCTTGCGGACCGCCTCGGCAAGATCGCCAACCTCGGTCATGTAGGCTTCCACAGTGGGAGCCTCGTCAGGCCGCAAATGTGTAGAGGCAGCCCGGAGCAAGGTGGACTGCTCCTGAAGATTGGCGAGCAGCTGGTTTCGGGCCTGAACGTCGACCCGCTTCTGATCGACCAACGAGCCAACATAGACCTGAGACAACGTGTCCAGCCGATTTGCAGCTTCCATGAACAGGACAATCTCCTGCTCTCGTTGACCAGCGTGTTGGACACGGGTGCCCCTCCACTCGCCGTAGAGAATGGGTAACAAGCCTGTAAACACCGAAGCGAGCAGCATATGCCACACCTGCAGCTTCGTTGAAGTCAGCGTTTTGCCGAGGTTCTTCAACATCTAGACACCTTGCAGTTGCTTAACGCGTCACTGGTACTTGTGGTGCCAACCCGGTACGTGCGGCCGTGGCCTGCAGTTGATCGCAGGTCTCCTTCCACCGATCGTATCCCATAATCCTAAGAATATCCTTCACGCTTTCATCAACCGCAGCCGTACACTCGGCAGTTGCTCCTGCAGCCGAGTTGACGACTTCGATGTCAGCTGGATTTAACGGTGCGGCCCCCGAAAGCGCCAATGCAAGCAAGGCCGCAATAACCAGCGGCACAAGCCGTTGGCTGTATATGGTCAGGTTTCCCGGCGAATTTATGTTGATCGCCAGATCCGGAACGACCTCAGGATGGGCGTTCAAGAATGCCAAGGCCTTCTCGACGGAGGCGGGCTCTTCGTCCAGTTCCTTGCCCGCCCACAGGGCGACGACCTGATTGACGAACAGTTGGATGGTAAGGTCGTCTACCGTCGTGAACTCGGGCTCCCGCGTAAAGATTTTGGCGGTGTACGTGTCGTCGAATGAGAAGTTTGGATAGGCGAGTCGATACAGTTCGTCCCGCATCGATTTGCCAACCAAGGTGAAAGGATGGGGCGTCTGGAGTCGCCGGATTAGCTCCGGGTCAAGGCTGCCCTTGGTGACGCGTGTCAGCCAACGCACTCGTCGGCCAGGAATTCGCTCACCCGGATAAATGGCGTCCACGTCAACGGATGCGAAAATCCCAGGGTCATCAGCGAATTCGCCGATGAGAACATCTGACCAGTAGCCGGGCCCAGGAACGATCACCAGTTCGCCCTTGCGGGCACCGAAGTACATTTCCCGGATGGCGCCCGCGATAACCGCCCGCCGTTGGGTGACGCCGAAGTTTTGGTAGTCGTCCGGGTTTCTCGAAGGTGCTGCCTCCGGCGGCCGCCGCTTTCTGTGCCAGCTGCGCACTCGTTCGGACATCCCGAGAAGAGGCGCTAGTTCGGCCGCTGCCGGCGGACCGTTGAACCCATTCAGGTTCAAACCAGGGACATCGAGGAAGATGCGGCCGTTACGATTGAAGTCGTTGTAAAATCGAAAGTCTTCCCCAGGCCGAGCGATAAAGACACGCTCGTCGCCTTTGATAAAGCGAGTGTTTAGATCAATTCGCACAGCAGTCGCCACGCAGCCCCTCCAGCAACCGAAGGTTGGAGGTGTAGAACGGTGGTCGCCATAGCGCAACGTCATCGCGCGCATCGAGCGTTATGCGAAGCCGGGCCTGAACCCATCCTTCAGGATCCGATGTTACAGGCGAGCGATGACCCCGAGCCCGTGCATCTCGCCGCCAGAAGACGAACCAGAATCGATGTCGCCGCTGGACCCGGTGCTGCTGAAGCTCATTGAGGCAATGGCGCGAGCAGATGTGGAGATGGACCTGCGAGACAGGCTCCACTTCGTATGGGTCTAAGCATGAGGCTGGGGTCGGGCTCGAACCCAAATTAAGTTATTGATAACTAAGAAGAAAAAGTGGTGGCTGGAGGCGGGCTCGAACCGCCGACCTGTGGGTTATGAATCCACCGCTCTAACCAGCTGAGCTACCCAGCCCCGATTTCTCGAGTCCCGGCGGGAACTGGTCTGACCGCCGGAAGAGGCGTGCCTATAGAGGCGACGCGGTGCGGGATCAAGTCGCTTCGAAACACAGATGCGCCGGGGCGATCCGCCGCATCCCCGTGACGGCCCCTCGCAGGAACGGTAACGACAGCGGCGCCGTTTCGCGGCGAACCGTTTCTGCCGGAGTCTGACCATGCGCCTGATCGCCCTCGCCGTCACCGTTTCCGCCCTCGCCCTGGCCGGCGCCTGCGGGGCCACCGGGCAGGACGCCCCCGCCGGGCAGGCCGGCGCACCCCTGGAAACCCGCCCCGCCAACAATCCGGCCCAGCAGCCGGCGACCGAGGGTCAGACCCGCGCCCCCGCCGTCCGCACCGAGGCGGCCCTGACGCACACGGTCGTGGCCTCGGGCCTGCAGAACCCCTGGGGTCTGGCCCTGCTGCCGGACGGCCGCTGGCTGGTGACGGAAAAGCCGGGCCGCCTGCGCATCATCACCGCCGACGGTCAGGTCAGCGAGCCCCTCGCGGGCCTGCCCGCCGTCTCGGCGCGCGGGCAGGGCGGTCTGCTGGACGTCATCGTCGGCCCGACCTTCGGTCAGGACCGCCTGATCTACTGGAGCTACGCCGAACCCCGTGAAGGCGGCAACGCCACCTCGGTCGCCCGCGCACGCCTGTCGGACGACGGGACGCGTCTGGAGAATGTGCAGGTCATTTTCCGCGCCCTGCCGGTCTATGACGGCGACAAGCATTTCGGCTCGTCCCTGGCCTTCGCTCCGGACGGCAAGCTGTTCATCACCCTGGGCGAGCGCTCCGACCGCCCCATGCGTCCGCAGGCCCAGGATCTGGCCTCGCACATGGGCAAGACCATCCGCATCAACGCCGATGGCTCGGTCCCCTCGGACAACCCCTATGTGGGCCGCGAGGGCGCCCTGCCGGAAATCTGGTCGCTGGGGCACCGCAACATGCAGGGCATCGCCATCACCCCGACCGGCGACGTCTGGACTATCGAGCACGGCACGCGCGGCGGCGACGAGCTGAACCTCGACCGCGCGGGCGTGAACTACGGCTGGCCGATCATCGCCTATGGCGTCGAATACGCGGGCGGCGCCATCAATGAGGGCGTCACCGCCCGCGAGGGGCTGGAGCAGCCGGTCTATTACTGGGACCCGGTCATCGCCCCGGGCGGCATGGCCTTCTACGACGGCGCCATGTTCCCGGGCTGGCGCGGCAACCTGCTGGTCGCGGGCCTGAAGGAAAAGCGCATCTCGCGTCTGGTGCTTCAGAACAACCGGGTGGTCGGCGAGGAATATCTGCTGACCGATCTCGGCGAGCGCGTCCGCGATGTGGCCGTCGGCCCCGACGGCGCGGTCTGGGCCATCACCGACGAACGGGACGGCAAGCTGGTCCGCCTGTCGGCGCAGTAGGAGCCGTTTCGAAGGGATTGGTGAGTAGTGAGTGGCGGGGGCGACGGTTGCCGCCCGCTCACTACTCCCAACTCACTACTCACTCGCGTCAGTCGCGCAGCAGCTCGTTCACGCCGGTCTTGGCGCGGGTCTGGGCGTCCACGCGCTTGACGATGACGGCGCAGTACAGGCTCGGCCCGCCCTTCGGGTCCGGCAGGCTGCCCGGCACCACGACGCTGTAGGCCGGGACCTCGCCGCGGAAGACCTCGCCGGTCTCCCGGTCCACGATCTTCGTCGAGGCGGACAGATAGACGCCCATGGCCAGGACGGCGCCTTCGCGCACGATCACGCCCTCGGCCACCTCGGCGCGGGCGCCGATGAAGCAGCCGTCCTCGATGATGGTCGGGTTGGCCTGCAGGGGCTCCAGCACGCCGCCGATGCCCGCGCCGCCCGACAGGTGCACATTCTTGCCGATCTGGGCGCAGGAGCCGACCGTGGCCCAGGCGTCGACCATCGAGCCTTCATCGACATAGGCGCCGATGTTCACGAACGACGGCATCAGGATCACATTCTTCGCGATATAGGCGCCGCGGCGGGCGATGGCGCCCGGCACCGAGCGGAAGCCGGCGCCCTGATAGTCGGCGGCGGTCCAGTCGCCGAACTTGTTCGGCACCTTGTCCCAGAAGGGGCCGACGCCCGGGGCGTGGCTGGTCGGGCCGCGGTCGCCCGCGCGCATGATCTCGTTGTCGTTCAGGCGGAACGACAGCAGCACCGCCTTCTTCAGCCACTGGTGGGTCGTCCAGACACCGTCCTCACCGCGCGAGGCGACCCGGGCCTGTCCCGAGTCCAGCAGGTTCAGGGCCTGCTCGACGGCGTGGCGGACCTCGCCGTGGGTCGCGGCCGATACATTGGCGCGGTCGTCCCACGCCGCTTCGATGACGGATTCGAGATGGGCCAGATCGGTCATGCGGCGGCGTCCTTGAAGGTCAGGTCGGTCAGGAAGTCTGTCAGATCGGGGGCGATGTGGTCGATATGATCGCCGAGCGGCTTGCCGTGCCCGTCCCCGATCAGGACGGTGGTCATGCCCAGGGCCTTGGCCGGCTCCAGGTTCTTCGGCGTGTCCTCGAAGAAGGCGGCGGTGCGCGGCTCGAAGCCGAACTGCGCGATCATCCTGCGGAAGGTCGAGGGCGCGGGCTTGGGCGTCAGATCGGCGTCCTCGATGGCGAACAGGCCGTCGAAACAGTCCGCGACCCCCAGCCGGTCCAGCACCCGGCCCGCATACTCCCGGGCGCCGTTGGTGAAGACGAATTTGCGGCCGGGCAGGCGGCGCAGCTGGGCGGCCAGGGCGGGGTTGGGCTCCAGACTGTCCATGGGCACGTCGTGGACGTCGTGCAGGAAATGCTCGGCGTCGATGGTGTAGTTGGCCATCAGCCCCGCCAGGGTCGTGCCGTGCTCGTCCAGGAACTGCCGCTGGAGCACCCGGGCCTCGTCGGGGTGCAGCCCCACGGCCTCGACGACGTAGGCGTTGATCCGGGCCTGGACCAGCCGCATCAGCCCCTGTTCCCGCGGGTACAGGGTGTCGTCCATGTCGAACACCCAGACGGTGACGTCGGACAGGTCGATCAAGACGCCTTCACCAGGGTGCCCGCGCCGTATTCGGTGAACAGCTCGACCAGCATGGCGTGGGGGCGGCGGCCGTCCAGGATGACGACGGCCTCGACGCCGGAACGCACAGCGGCCATTGCGGTCTGCAGCTTGGGGATCATGCCGCCGGTGGCGACGCCGTCCTCGATCAGCTTCGAAGCCTGGCCCAAGGTCATCTGGCGGATGATCTGACCGTCCGCGCCACGCACGCCCGGAACGTCCGTCAGCAGCAGCATCCGCTTGGCCTTCAGCTCCCCGGCCAGGGCGCCGGCGACGGTGTCGGCGTTGACGTTATAGGTCGCGCCGTCCTCGGCCACGCCGATGGGGGCCACGACCGGCACCCAGTCGTCGGTCTCCGAGGCGATCAGCCCCTTGATCAGCTTGGCGTCCACCCTGGTCGGATCGCCGACGAAGCCCAGATCGACCTCGTGTTCGATCATGCTGTCGGGATCGCGCTTCTTGCGCGACGTCTTCTTCACCGTCAGCAGGCCGGCGTCCTTGCCCGACAGGCCCACGCCCCGGACGTCCGCTTCCTTGCCCGCCACCGTGATCCAGTGGGCGATCTCCTTGTTCACCGCGCCGGACAGGACCATCTCGGCCACCGCCATGGTGTCGGCGTCGGTCACGCGCAGGCCGTCGACGAAGTTCGACTTCACCCCGGCCTTGTCCAGCATGGCGCTGATCTGCGGGCCGCCGCCGTGGACCACGACCGGGTTCACGCCCATCAGCTTCAGCAGCACCACATCGGCGGCGAACTGCTTGGCCACGGCGGTTTCGCCCATGGCGTGGCCGCCGTATTTGATGACCACGGTCTCGCGGTCGTAAACTTGGATATAGGGCAGCGCCTCGGCCAGCGTTTTCGCCGTGGCCCAGCCCCGTTCCTCGGATTGGCGTTCGATCTCGTCCATCACGAGCGGCTCCCTAACGGCAAGGCGTCGGCCTGTCATCATGAAACCGGAGCGGCCGGACGCCGTTTCCGGTCCCATGAACCCGCACGATATTGATGATCGGGACCTGAGTCCCGCCGATCCCGCCGATCCGGCCTCGCTCCAGCATCCGGACGCGACCCTTTGTCCGGAGTGCCAGGGCGCGGGGACGCTGGGAGACGGAGAAACCTGTCCGGTGTGCGAGGGAACCGGCCGGGCGACGGGGCGGACCGGCGGCGGCTGACGCGCGTCCCGGGGGGCCTCGAAGACCGTCTGTAACCTTGTCGCCACGTTGAACATTGTTCTGCCTCAGTCTGTCTCGACCTCGGCGAAAGGGACTGATAAGGAAAAGCTTAGCGGCGGCAAACGCCGTCGAAATCCATTCCTGGCTGCGGAGGGCATCCACCAATGCGCGTTAAGACTTTCATTCTGGCGTCCAGCGCCGCCGGGGCGCTCGCCCTGTCGGCCGGCGTCGCCGCGGCCGAGCCGAACGGTTGGTACGGTGCGATTGACGCCGGCTACCACACGATCGACGATCTGGAACTGA
>NZ_JBLYQK010000033.1:0-22162 GCF_048799765.1 Brevundimonas sediminis | reverse complement strand
GACGGCTCGACCTTCGTGCTCAGCATGGAGGTGCTGCTGTTCGCCAACGGCTCGAGCGACCTGCTGGTCTATCCGGCGGAGGTGGCGGCGGGCCTGATCCTGGCGGCCGGGCCCGGCGACCTCGACCAGCCCCTGGTGCAACCCGCCCTGCCGGATGCGCCTGACGTTCTGGCGCACGCTGCGTTCCGCCTGCCGCGGTGGAGTTCAGGTCCGGACTCGCACGCCACGCTCGAGGACCTGAACGGTCCTCATCCGGTCGTCCACGATCCCTGGGGGCTGTAGGCCCCCGGGGGCGATCAGGCCGCCCCGGCCCGGTTCTTCACAAGGTCGTCCACCACCGAGGGGTCGGCCAGGGTTGAGGTGTCGCCCAGGGCGCCGATTTCGTTTTCGGCGATCTTGCGCAGGATACGGCGCATGATCTTGCCCGAGCGGGTCTTGGGCAGGCCGGGGGCCCACTGGATCACGTCCGGCGCGGCGATGGGGCCGATCTCGTGGCGCACCTGGGCGACCAGCGCCTTGCGCAGGTCCTCGGTCGCCTCCACCCCGTTGTTCAGGGTGACGTAGGCGTAGATGCCCTGACCCTTGATGTCATGGGGGAAGCCGACGACAGCGGCCTCGGCCACGTCGTCGTGCAGGACAAGGGCGCTCTCGACCTCGGCGGTGCCCATCCGGTGGCCCGAGACATTGATCACGTCGTCGACCCGGCCGGTGATCCAGTAGTAGCCGTCGGCGTCGCGGCGGCAGCCGTCGCCGGTGAAATACTTGCCCGGATAGGTGCTGAAGTAGGTCTCGAAGAAGCGTTGGTGGTCGTCGTAGACCGTCCGCATCTGGCCCGGCCAGCTGTCGGTGATGCACAGATTGCCTTCGGTCGCGCCGTCCAGAACCGCGCCCTCGGCATCGACCAGCTGCAGCTCGACGCCGGGCAGCGGCCTGGTCGCGGAACCGGGCTTCAGGTCCGTCGCGCCGGGCAGGGGAGAAACCAGAACCCCGCCGGTCTCCGTCTGCCACCAGGTGTCCACGATCGGGCAGCGGCCTTCGCCGACGACCTCATGGTACCAGCGCCAGGCCTCCGGGTTGATCGGCTCGCCGACCGAGCCCAGCAGGCGCAGGGATTTGCGGCTGGTCGCCTTCACCGGCCCGTCGCCCTCGCGCATCAGGGCCCGAAGGGCCGTGGGGGCGGTGTAGAAGATCTCGACCTGATGCTTGTCCACCACCTGCCAGAAGCGGCTGTGATCCGGATAGTTGGGCACGCCCTCGAACATCAGGGTCGTGGCGCCGTTGGCCAGCGGGCCATAGACGCAGTAGCTGTGACCGGTGACCCAGCCCACATCGGCGGTGCACCAGAAGACCTCGCCGGGGCGGTAGTCGAACACCAGTTCGTGCGTCCAGGACGCCCAGAACAGATAGCCGCCCGTGGTGTGGAGCACGCCCTTGGGCTTTCCGGTCGAGCCCGAGGTGTAGAGGATGAACAGCGGGTCTTCGGCGTTCATCGGTTCGCAGGGGCAGTCGTCGGCGACGGTCGCCTTCGCCGTCTCGTAGCGAACGTCGCGGCCTTCGACGATCGGCGTCTCGGCGCCGGTGTGTCTGATCACCAGCACCTTGTCGACCGCGACCTTCTCGAGCGCGGCGTCGACATTGGCCTTCAGCGGAATGCGCTTGCCGCCGCGTACGCCCTCGTCGGCGGTGATCACCACCCGGGAGCCGCAGTCCTCGATCCGGCCCGCCAGGCTGTCCGGCGAGAAGCCGCCGAACACGACCGAGTGAACCGCCCCGATCCGCGCGCAGGCCAGCATGGCCACGGCCGCCGCGGGGATCATCGGCAGATACAGGGTGACCCGGTCGCCCTTGATGACGCCGATGTCCTTCAGGACGTTGGCCATCCGGCAAACCTCGGTGTGAAGCTCGCGGTAGGTCAGTTTCCCGGACTGGGTGGGCTCATCGCCTTCCCAGATGATCGCCGTCTCGTCGCCCCGGGCTGCGAGGTGGCGATCCAGGCAATTCCAGGCGACGTTGAGGATGCCGTCGGCGAACCAGCGGATGCGGAAGTCCGCCTTGTTGAACGAGACGTCCTTGATCAGGGTCGGGGCGGTCATCCAGTCGATCCGCCGCGCCTGCTCGGCCCAGAAGGAGTCCGGCGTTTCGCGGGCGGCGACCCGGGCGGCGTCGTAGCCGTGGGCGGTCATGCGCGCGCGCTGCGCCCACTCGGACGGGACGGGATAAAGATCAGGGCCTTCGGTCACGGCGTTCCTCACTCGATGTTCTTGTCGGACCGTTCCGGTCCCGCCGGCGGGTCGAGCCGCCAGCCCGACCACCGAACAGCAAGCAGATGGGGTGGTCCAGCCTGAAGCGACAAGATGGGCTCCGTCAGGTGTCGCGAATGTGCGTCAGTTTCCGGGAATCGACGCCGCGGGGCGCCTTGGCGGTCCGGCTGGAGTCGGGCGCGCGGATCGGCTATCGCCTCGCCCACGCAAGGGCGCCGGCAGACGCGCCCGCCAAGGGAAACGACCGATGACCAGGGACCACCACGCCCGCCGCCTCGGCGCGCACGCGCTCGCCCCCGAAACCCTGATGATGGGCTACGGCTATGATCCGGCCCTGTCGGAGGGCTCGATCAAGCCGCCGATCTTCCAGACCTCGACCTTCGTCTTCCGTTCGGCGGAGGACGGGAAACGCTTCTTCGAGGTCGCCTATGGCCTTCGGGAGAAGGACCCCGAGGAGGCGCTGGGACTGATCTATTCGCGGATCAACAACCCCAATCTGGAGATCCTTGAGGACCGGCTGGCGATCTGGGACGGCGCGGACAAGGCCCTGGTCTTCTCCAGCGGCATGGCGGCGATCTCGACCACCCTGCTGGCGCTCAGCCGGCCGAATGACGTGGTGGTCTATACCGCGCCGGCCTATGGCGGCACCGAATACCTGTTCGACCGCATCCTGCCCCGGATGGGGGTGGCCACCGTCAGCGTCAGCGATTGCGGGGACGCCGAGGTTCTGGACCAGACCATCCGCGCGGCGGCGGCGCAGGCCAAGGCGCGGGGCGGGCGGCTGGCGGCGGTCTATGTCGAGACCCCGGCAAACCCGACCAACCAGTTGATCGACCTGCGCGCCGCCGCGGACTCGATCCGGGCGCTCGACCAGGCCGAGGCCCCGCCGCTGGTGGTCGACAACACCTTCCTCGGCCCCCTGTGGCAGAAGCCGCTCGACCATGGCGCGGACCTCATCCTCTATTCGCTGACCAAATACGTCGGCGGACATTCGGATCTGATCGCGGGCGCCTGTCTGGGCCGGGCGGACCTGATGGCGCGGGTCGCCGAGATGCGGACCATCTGCGGAACGATCACCGACCCGCACACTGCCTGGCTGCTGACGCGAAGCCTCGAAACCCTGCACATCCGCATGGAACGGTCGCAGGCCAACGCCGCCGAACTGGTGCGTCGCCTGCGCGGCCATCCGAAGGTCGAAGCGGTGCTGGACGCCGGGGGCGCGGAAAGTTCGCCCGCCCAGCAGGCCGTCTTCGCCCGCCAGTGCCTGGGCGCGGGTTCGACCTTCTCCATCCGGCTGAAGGGTGGAGAGGCCGAGGCCTTCCGCATGCTGAACGCCCTCGGCCTGTTCAAGCTGGCGGTCAGTCTCGGCGGCACAGAGAGCCTGGCCTCGCACCCGTCCAGCACCACCCACTCGGACTATTCGCCCGAGGCGAAGGCGCGGTGCGGCATCGGCGACAACCTGGTGCGGCTGTCGGTCGGGATCGAGAACGTCGAGGACCTCTATGCGGATCTCGACCAGGCGCTGGCGGCGATCTGACGCCGGCGCCGGTCAGGCGTGGATGTCCACGTCCTTCCGGTCCCGGATCAACAGGCCGCCGACGATGACCGTCAGCACCGCCACCACGACCGGGTACCAGAGTCCGTAGTAGATGTTGCCCGTGGCGGCGACCATGGCGAAGGCCGTCGTCGGCAGGAAGCCGCCGAACCAGCCGTTGCCGATGTGATAGGGCAAGGACATCGAGGTGTAGCGGACCCGCGTCGGAAACATCTCGACCAGCGCCGCCGCGATCGGGCCGTAGACCATGGTCACGTACAGCACGAGCACGAACAGGATCGCCACCACCAGCGGCTTGTTCACGAGCGCGCTGTCGGCCTTGGCCGGATAGCCGGCGGCGGCCAGGCGGCCGCCCAGATAGGTCTCCCACGCCGTCCTGATGGTCTTGAAGTCGTCCGGGGCGAGATCCGGCCCCGTCACGCCGGGAACATGCATGACCTCGATCCGCTCGGCGCCGATCCGGACGACGGCCGAGGTCCCGGCGGGCGCGGCCTCGTTGCCGTAGGTGACCCCCGCCTTGGCCAGATAGCTCTTGGCGATGTCGCAGGAGCTGTCGAACTTCGCCTTGCCGACCGGATCGAACTGGAACGAGCAGCCCGCGGGATCAGCGACCACGGTCACCGGCGCCCGGGCCGTCGCGGCGGCCAGCTGCGGATTGGCGGCGCCGGTGAGGGCGTGGAACAGGGGGAAATAGGTCAGGGCGGCCAGCAGGCAGCCGACGAGAATGATCGGCTTGCGCCCCACCTTGTCCGACAACCAGCCCCAGAAGACGAAGAAGGGCGTGGCCAGGAACAGGGCGGTCGCGATCAGGACGTTGGCCAGCGCCGGATCGACCTTCAGCGTCTTCTCGAGGAAGAACAGGGCGTAGAACTGGCCGGTGTACCAGACCACGGCCTGACCGGCGGCGAGGCCGAACAGGGCCAGCAGCACCAGCTTGAGGTTCGGCCATTTGCCGAAGCTGTCCTTCAACGGGGTGGTCGAGCCCTTGCCCTCGGCCTTCATGCGTTTGAACGCCGGGCTTTCGGACAGCTTCAGCCGGATCCACAGGGAGACGCCCAGCAGCAGGATCGAGACGAGGAAGGGAATCCGCCAGCCCCAGTCCTTGAAGGCGTCCTCGCCGAGGGTCGACCGGACGCCCAGAATGACCAGAAGGCTGAGCATCAGGCCGGCCGTGGCGGTGATCTGGATGAAGGAGGTGTAGAAGCCGCGTTTCCCCGGCGGGGCGTGCTCGGCGACATAGGTGGCCGCGCCGCCGTACTCGCCGCCCAGCGCCAGCCCCTGCACGAGGCGCATGAGCACCAGGATGATCGGCGCCGCCACGCCGATGAGGGCGTAGGACGGCAGCAGGCCGACCACGAAGGTCGACAGCCCCATCAGCAGCATGGTCACCAGAAAGGTGTTCTTGCGCCCCCAGAGATCGCCCAGCCGTCCGAAAACGATCGCCCCGAACGGGCGCACCGCGAAGCCGGCGGCGAAGGCCATCAGGGCGAAGATGAAGCCGGTCGTCTCGTTCACGCCCGAGAAGAACTGCGCCGTGATGATCGCGGCCAGAGAGCCGTAGAGGTAGAAGTCGTACCATTCGATCACCGTCCCGACGGACGAGGCGAGAATGACCAGCCGGTCATTGCGGTCGACGGCGTGTTCCCCGGCGGCGTCGGTCATGTGGTCCCTCCCCGGACTCTGTTGCGTGAACGTGGACCGGATTTTCCCGTTAGGCCAGTCGCGCCTCCTGAAGGCGAGTCGACGTGCAAGTTTTACTTGTGTCGGCGGCCCGGCCGCCTCACCATCGCTGCGGCATCAGCAGCGGATCAGCACCATGAGCCCGGTGAAAGGCGTCACCATTTCAAGTGGTTCAGTGACCTTCCATGAGGCCCGCGAGGAGGCGTTTCTCGAAGCCGACGCCGGTCCGCCCTTCTTCGAGGTGGCCTTCATGGTCGATGTCGAAAGCGAGGCTGAGGGGCTGACCGTCCGGAACATCTTCCATCTGCGCACACGGGTCGGCGGGCTTCCGGAGACGACGCCCTGGAGCGAGGTGGAAGCCCGGGCCTATGCCCAGCTGGCTCCGATGCTGACGGACTCCGCCCGCCTGATCGGACCGTCGCGCGCCTAGCGGACGGCGGCCGCGCCCCGCCCTTCGGCCAGTCCCTTCACCTCGGCGAGCGAGGTCATGGCGTTGTCGCCCGGCGTGGTCATGGCGATCGCGCCGTGGGCGACGCCGTAATTGACCGCGCCCTGCGGACCGAGGCCGTTCATGAAGGCCCAGGCCAGTCCCGACACGAAGCCGTCGCCGCCGCCGACGCGGTCCAGCACCGCAATCTCCGTCACCGGCGTGGCGTACCGCGTCCCGTCGAGCCACAGCACCGCGCCCCAGCGGTTGACCGAGGCGGAGACCGGGTCCCGCAGGGTGGCGGCGAAGACCTGTACGTTCGGCAGTTCCTTCGCCAGCCGTGTCGCGAGGGCGTCGAAGGGCCGGCTGTCCGCCGGATCAGCGCGGACGTCGGCCGTCTCGATCCCGAGGCAGGAGGCGTAGGCGTACTCGTCCCCGACCAGCACATCGACCAGGGCGGCGATCTCGCGGTTCACGCGGCGCGCGGCGTCCGGGTCCGGATGGCTGGACCACAGACTGGCGCGGTAGTTGAGGTCGTAGCTGACGACGACTCCGTGCCTTTTCGCCGCGCGAATGGCGGCCAGGGTCGTTTCGGCGGTGTCGGCCGACAGGGCGGCGAAGATGCCGCCGGTGTGGAGCCAGCGGACCCCCTCGGTCCCGAACAGATGATCCCAGTCCACCTCATCCGGCCGGATCTGCGAGGCGGCGGAGTTGGCGCGATCCGAACAGCCCAGGGCGCCGCGGGGACCGAAGCCGCGCTCGGTGAAGTTCAGGCCGACCCGGGTGTTGCGGCCGACGCCGTCGGCGTCCCGCCACAGGATGTGTGACGTGTCCACGCCGCCCTGGAGGATCAGGTCCTCGACCAGCGCCCCGGTTTCGGTGCGGGGCAGGGCGGTGACGACCGATGCGCGCAGGCCGAAGGTCTTGCGCAGGCCGCGGGCGACATTGTACTCGCCGCCGCCCTCCCAGACTTGGAAGGCGCGGGTGGTGCGGATGCGTCCCTCGCCCGGATCAAGGCGCAGCATGACCTCGCCCAGGGCGACGCAGTCCCAGCGGCAGTCTTCGGCGGGACGGAGGCCCTTGAGGTCGGTCATCTATTTCAACAGCGAAGGCAGCCAGAGCGAGATCGCGGGCACGAAGGTGACCAGCATCAGGACGGCGGTGCAAGCCAGATAGAAGGGCCAGATGGACCGCAGGCTGTGGGTCATGGGCACCTTGGCGATGGCGCTGCCGACGAAGAGGACCGAACCGACCGGCGGCGTGATCAGGCCGATGCCGCAGTTCAGCAGCAGGATGACGCCGAACTGCACCGGATCGACCCCGAAGGCCTTCGCGACAGGCAGGAAGATCGGGGTGCAGATGATGATCAGCGGCGCCATGTCCATGAAGGTGCCGAGGATCAGCAGGATGACGTTGATCAGCAGCAGGATCAGGATGGGGTTGTCGGTCAGGGTCTGCAGCAGGCTGACCATCAGCGACGGCACCTGAAGATAGGCCATCAGCCAGCCGAAGGCGCCCGCGCAGCCGATGATGAACAGCACGGCGCCCGACGTCCGGGCCGCGCCGGTGCAGGCGGCCTTGAAGGCGGTCCAGCTCATGTGGCGATAGATCAGGCCGGTGACGACGGTGGCGTAGACCACGGCGATCGAGGCGCTCTCCACGGCGGTGAAGATGCCCGCCCGGATGCCGCCGAAGATCAGTCCGACCAGCAGAAGGCCGGGCACGGCGGCGACCAGCCGGGTCAGCACCGCGCGGAAGCCCGGGAAGGGCTCGGCGGTATAGCCGCGCCGGCGGGCCATGACATAGGAGACCGCCATCAGCGACAGGGCCAGCAGCGCCGCCGGGATGATGCCGGCCGCGAACAGGTCGGAGATCGACACCCCGCCGCCGGCGGAGGCCGAGTAGAGGATCATGTTGTGCGACGGCGGGACCAGCAGGGCGACCAGCGCCGCCGAGATGGTGACGTTGACGGCGAAGTCGCTGTCATAGCCGCGCTTCTGCATCTGGGGGATCATGGTGCCGCCGATGGCCGAGACGTCGGCGATGGCGCTGCCGGAGACCCCGCCGAACAGGGCGGAGCCGACGACCGTCACCTGGCCCAGACCGCCGCGCACGTGACCGACCAGCGAGCCGGCGAGGGTGATCATCCGGTCGGACAGGCCGCCCTTCATCATCAGTTCGCCGGTGAAGATGAACAGGGGGATGGCCAGCAGGGCCACCGAGGTGATGTCCGATCCCATCTGCTGGAACACCACGATGGGCGGCAGGGCCAGGAACAGGACCGTCGCCAGCGTCGCCGCCAGAAGGGAGAAGGCGACCGGCACGCCGAGCGCCAGCAGGACCGCGAGCAGCCCGAAGAGGATGATGTATTCCATGATCAGTCCTCCGCCTCGACGGTCTCGGGGTCGCGGTAGTCGCCGGTCAACAGACGCTCCACCGAGAACAGCAGGATCAGGCCGCCGCCGATGCACAGCCCGGCGAACCGCAGGCCGGAGGGCAGGGGCGCGCCGGCCATGTTCACCGCCCAGTCGTCGATCATCAGCGTTCCGCCCAGCCAGAGCAGGCCCGCGCCCGCCGCCGCCGCGATCAGGCGGGACAGCGATTTCAGGCCGAACCGGAAGGGACCGGGCAGCGCCTGCTGCAGGCTCTGGAAGGCGAAATGGGTCTCGCGCCGGACGGCCACGGCGGCGCCGAACATCACCGCGAAACTCATCAGCAGCAGGGCGAGGGGTTCGGTCCAGCCGGGGCTGTCGTTCAGCACATAGCGGGCGAAGACCTGCCAGGCCTGGATCAGGGCCATCAGCACGAGGGCGACGCCGGCCAGCCCCAGAACCAGGGTGGCGAGTCGATCAAGCGCGCGGGTCAAACCGCGTCGGGATTCAGTCATGCTCGGTCCCCCTCCCTGGGCGCCGACGGGGTGTGCGCGGTCGTTCAGGCGACCGCTGCGATACGTTCGTGGAGCGCGCGCAGGCGCGGCTCGGAAAGGTATTTGTCCAGCACCGGCCGGACCGTGGCGGCGAAGGCCTCCCGGTCGACCTGGGCGACCCGGGTGCCGGCGGCCAGCACGGTGGCGCGGGCCTCGGCCTCGCGCTGGTCCCACAGGGCGCGCATGACCGGCACCGACCGGCGGGCCACGTCGCGGACCAGCTCCTGGTCGCTCTTCGACAGACGGTCGAGGCTGGCCTTGGACATCAGCAGGGCGTCCGGCGAGAAGGAGTGCTGGGTCTCGCTCCAGTACCGGGCCACCTCGTACTGGCGGCTGGACTGGTAGCTGGGCCAGTTGTTCTCGGCCCCGTCGATCAGATGGGTCTGCAGTGACGAGAAGACCGCCCCGAAGGTCAGCGGCGTCGGATTGGCGCCCATCGCCCTGATGGAGTCGAGGAAGATGTCCGACTGCGGGGCGCGCATCTTCAGGCCCCTCATCTGGCCGGGCTCGGTCACCGGGTGGCGCACATTGTAGAAGCTGCGCGGCGCGGCGTCATAGTAGGCGAGGCCCACCAGACCACGGCCCTCGAACACGTTGAGCAGTTCGGTCCCGATGTCCCCGTCGACCACGGCCCGGACGTGCTGCACCGAACGGTAGACATAGGGCAGGGCCAGCAGCCGGGTTTCCGGGAAGGCGTTGTTCAGGGCCGCCACCGCGACACGGCAGATGTCGACGGCCTGGAAGCGGGTCAGGCCGATAGAATCGTCCTCGGTGCCCAGCTGGCCCGCGGGGAACTGGCTGATGCCGATGCGCCCTTCGGTCAGCCGCCCCAGCTCCTCGCCCATCCACTTGACGGCGGCGACGGTGGGGTAGTCGGCGGGGTGGACGTCCACGGCGTTCAGAACGGTGCGGCCGCCGGTCGCGCGCGGCGCGCAGCCGGACAGACCCAATCCGGCGCCCAGTCCGGCGACTCCGGCGAGGGCGAGGGTGCGACGGGTCAGGCTCATGCGGCGTCTCCCTTGGCCTCGACCGCCACGCAGGCGATCCGGCCGTCGGGGCCGAAATCGGCGACCGCCGACTGGCCGATGAAGATCTGGTGCACGCCGGTGGCGGCGCCGGTCGAGATCAACTGCCCGGCCTCCAGCCGGCGGCCGCGACGGTGCATCAGGTTCAGCAGGAAGGCCAGCGAGTCCAGCGGACCGTTCGGGATGGAGGTCGCGCCTCCGGTCCCGATCACCGCATCGTCGATACGGGTCTCGCAGGTCAGGTCCATCAGACGCGCGCGCCAGTCGGCCACCGCGCCGCCCAGGATCAGCCCGGCGTTGTTGCCGAAGTCGGAGGCGGTAACTGCAGGCCCGTGGCCGTTGATTTCCGCGAAGGGGCTGCCGGCGATCTCGACCCCGACGAGGACCCGGCCGACCAGGTCAGCGGCGGCGTCGGGCGTCCAGCCGTCCCGGTCCGCGGGAGTCTCCGCCAACTCCAGAACGTATTCGGCCTCGACCGCGGCAAAGCCGCCGTCGATGACGCCGAAGGCGGTCGGCTGACCGTCGACGGCCGACCAGACGTTCCGGGAGAAGATCGGCCCGGCCAGGCGCCCGGCGCCGAATTGGGTGTCGAACGGCGGCGGCACGCGGCCCAGTTTCCAGCCCGCGATCCGGTCCGGCCAGAGGCGGATGGCCTCGTCCTGGATGGCGTAGGCGGCGGCCAGACTGTCCGGCGTCTCGCCCGGATAGGTCGGCACGGCGATGCCCTTGCGGCGCGCGTCCGTGAAGGTCCGCGCGATCTGCGAACCGCTTGAATTGTCGTGTGCGTGGTTCACGCATCCTCCCGTTTGCGACGGACATTGCGCAGGAAGGAAACCGGTGTCAATTTGAATCCGGCGTCGCATTGGGCGACGTTGCCAGCACAAGACCGCGGTCACAGTCGGTCAGGCTACAGGATGGAAACATGACCCTCGCCCGTCTGGCCGCCGTCGCGGCCGCGCTCGTTCTGCCGCTCGCGGCGCCTGCCGTTCCGTACGCCCAGACGTCGCCGTCAGCGCCGGCCGAGGCCGCCCTGCCGGCCTTCCCCGGCGCGCTCGGCTGGGCCGCCGCGACCCCGGGCGGACGCGGCGGACGGATCATCCGGGTCACCAATCTGAACAGCGAGGGGCCGGGCTCCCTGCGCGAGGCGATCGAGGCCGAGGGCCCGCGCATCGTGGTGTTCGAGGTCGGCGGGGTGATCGACCTGGACCGCAAGACTATCAAGCTGACCAACCCCTTCATCACCATCGCGGGGCAGACCGCGCCGTCGCCCGGGATCACCCTGATCCGCGGCGGCATCGACGTCGGCGGCCACGACGTGATCATCCAGCACCTGCGCGTCCGGCCGGGCGCGGCCGGTCAGGGCTGGATGAGCGGCTGGGACGAGGACTCGATCTCCACCCAGGCGGCGTACAACGTCATCGTCGACCACTGCAGCCTGGAATGGGCGACGGACGAGAACCTGTCGGCGTCCGGCCCCCGCTTCACCGGCGCGACGCCCGAGGAGTGGCGCGCCGGGACCAGCCACAACATCACCTTCTCCAACAATATCATCGCCGAGAGCCTGGCCCGCGCCAGCCATTCGAAGGGCGAACACTCCAAGGGCTCGCTGATCCACGACAACGTCACCGGCCTGCTGATCGTCAACAACCTCTACGCCCACAACTACGAGCGCAGCCCGCTGTTCAAGGGCGGGGTGCACGGGGTGATCGTCAACAACCTGATCTATGATCCGGGCCCGCGCGCCATCCACTACAACCTCGCGCCGGAGGAGTGGCTGGATCACCCCTATGAGGTCGGCAAGATGACCGCGATCGGCAACGTCCTGCGCGCCGGTCCCTCGACCCCGACGGACCGGCTGGCCTTCCTGATGATCGGCGGCGCGGGGGATCTGGAATACTACGGTCGCGACAATATCGCCGTCGACCAGGTGGGTGAGCCGTTGCGGATGTTCGGCCGCTACACCACGGCGCCGGCCCGGATCATCGAGACGCGCCGTCCGCCGGTCTGGTGGGAGGGGCTGACCCCGATGCCGGCCTCCCGGGTCCAGGTCTCGGTCCTGTCGCAGGCGGGCGCGCGGCCGTGGGATCGCGACATGCGCGACGTTCTGCTGGTCGCCGAGGTGGCCGAGGGTCGCGGCGAGATCATCGACAACGAGAGCGAGGTCGGCGGCTATCCGGTGGTTCGCGAGGCGACCCGCCGTCCGTTCAATCCGGACGACTGGGATCTGCGTTTCATGACGCCGCTGCGGGACGAGGTCCTCTCGCGCCCGGCCAGCCGCAACCATACCTGAGGCTGACAGGACCCCCGACGCGGTCTAAGGACAGTGTTCGACCAGAGAGACTCACCCGCGTGAACGACAGCCGGCGCCCGGGCGGAAAGCCCGCCACCATCAACGACATCGCCCGCCTGGCGGAGGTGTCCAAGAAGACGGTGTCGCGCGTCATCAACAACTCCCCCTTCGTGAAGGAGGAGACGCGCAAGCGGGTCGAGGCGGTGATCGCCGAACACGGCTTCACCCCCGATCCGCAGGCGCGGGGTCTGGCCTTCCGTCGGTCGTTCCTGGTCGGGATGATCTACGACAATCCCAGCCCCAACTACGTCGTGAACATGCAGCAGGGCGTGCTGGACGGGGTGCGGGGGTCGGGCCTCGAGCTGGTGGTCCATCCCTGCAACCGCGCCTCGCCGACCTTCCTGGACGAGGTGCGCGGCTTCGTGGTGCGCCAGAAGCTTTTCGGCGTGGTCATGCCGCCGTCGGTGTCGGAAGACGACCGGGTCATCGAAATCCTCAAGGAGGTCGACTGCCCCTATGTCCGCATCGCCTCGGTGTCGCTGGACGAGCCCGCCTGCATGGTGGTGACCCACGACCATCGCGGCGCGGCGCAGGCGGCGCGGCATCTGGCCGAGCTGGGCCACACCCGGGTCGCCTTCATCTCCGGCCCGGACACCTTCCGCTCGTCGTTCGAGCGCGGCAAGGGCTTCCGCGAAGGACTGGCCCAGCACGGCCTGTCGATGGACGACGCCTATACCCGCAAGGGCGCCTATACCTTCGAATCCGGGGTCGAGGCGGCGCAGTGCCTGCTGTCGATGGATGAGCCCCCGACCGCCATCTTCGCCGGCAACGACGAAATGGCCATCGGCGTCATGAAGGCCGCCCGCGACAAGGGGCTGGACGTGCCGCGCGACCTGTCCATCGTCGGCTTCGACGACCTGCCCATGGCCTCGCGCGTCTGGCCGAACCTGACCACCGTCCGCCTGCCCATCCGCGACATGGGCCGCATGGCCGCCGAGAAGCTGACCGCCGGCCTCCGCGGCCTCGACCCGGCGACCCTGGTGCAGCCGGTGGTCGATCCCTCGCTCATCGTGCGGGAGTCGACGGCGGCGCCGAAGGGTCAGGCCGCCGCTCCCGCCGCGTAGCTGAACCGGTCCAGCACCACCGCGCCGTCGCCCGTGCAGAACAGCGCCGGGCGCAGGCTGAGGAAGCCGCCGAAGACGTTGTGGTTCAGGCCCGAGACTTCCATCCGCGTCGGATGCCGCGCCCAGCTGGCGCCGTCGTCAGTGGAGTAGCGGTAGGTGATCACATTGCCCCGGTTCTCGATCCGCAGGCGCAGGTGATCCGCCGTCAGCGGCAGATCGGCCCAGCTCTGGCTCTCGGCATACTGCCACGACCGCAGGGCCCGTCCGTTGAAGCTGACGCCGACGAAGGCCTTGTGATTGTAGAACAGCAGCAGGCCCGCCTCGGCCTGTCCCTCGAGCTTCAGTCCGATCTCGACCGTGTAGTCCCGGTCGCCGACCAGACAGGCCAGCGGCGAGGAGTCCGCCGGCGACGTCCCGCTGCCCATGAGTCGCAGGCCGCCGGGCACGCGCCGGATCCGTCTGTCCTCGTGCTCGCCCGGCTGATGGAAGCTCCACTGCCTCCCCATCCGGTCCGTGCTGAAGTCGTCCGACAGGGGCGTCCCGGCGGGGGAGGGCCGACCACCGCGCGGCTTGGGAAGGGGGCGGGACAGGTCGCCGCCCAGCGCCCGGAACCAGCCATCCGCCGTCCACTCGATCGGCTCCAGCAGGGTCTGGCGGCCCAGGGTCCGGAAGCCGTTCTCATAGCCGTGGTAGATCATCCACCAGTCGCCCGCCGGGCCCTCGATCAGGGTCGCATGGCCGCGCGACCACCACGGTTCGTCGGTCGACAGGGTGCGGACCAGCGGGTTGTTCGGGCAGTGCTCCCACGGTCCGTGCACCGACTTCGAGCGCGCCGCGATGACCATGTGGCCGGTCACCGGCCCCGCCGTGCCGCCGACCGCCGTGACCAGATAGAACCAGTCCCCCCGGCGCAGCAGCTTGGGGCCTTCCGGCGCGAAATTCTCGGTGATCCACTCGTCAGGGAACCGCCAGGGATCATAGGCGGGCTCCAGCGCGCCGTCGGTGGCGAGGCCGTCGTCGGTCAGCCGGATCTTGCGGATGCCGTTGACGAACAGATAGCGCTTGCCGTCCTCGCCGACGATGTGGCCGGGGTCGATACAGCCGCGGATGCCCAGATCGACTGGATCGCTCCACGGCCCGGCGATGTCATCGGCCCAGATGGCGTAGATCGACCAGCCGTCGCCCGTGGGATTGGCCGGGATGTAGATGAAGTAGCGGTCGCCGTGCTTGCACAGGTCGACCGCCCAGATGTCCCCCAGATGCTGATGCAGAGCCGGACCGATCGGGGCCCAGTTCACCAGATCCGTCGACCGCCAGATGACCAGTCCCGGATAGGACAGGAAGGACGAGAAGGTCATGTAATAGGTGTCGCCGTCTTTCAGGACGGTCGGGTCCGGATGGTCTCCGGCGACGATGGGATTCAGATAGGTTCCGTCGCCCAGATCGGCGCGACGCTGTCCCTCTATGCCCGGTGCCCAGGCGGGCGCCGACGCCGCCTGTGGCCGGGCCTGCGCCTGTCCGCCCGCCGCCAGCAGGGGCGCGGCGGCCACGGCGCCCGTGGCGCCGAACAGTTGTCTGCGGTCAATCATCCTGCCCTCCGTCACTCCATCAAACGCGGAGTGTTAGCGCTAACATAGCAGCGCTTTCGAGGAAGGGCAGGGGGATCGTTCGGTCCAGGGTCCCGGACGCTCCCGGACACTCCCGGACAGGCGACCCTAGGCGAGCACGCCCCTGATGTAGTCGCGAACGGCTTCGTCTTTCGCGTTGGCGAAGAAATACTCCTGGAATCTCTCGCCGGCGATCGCGGCCTTCAGCAGGTCCTGATCGACGGCCTTCAGGGCGCCGATGATGTCCTTGCAGGTGGCCGCCTTGAGGTCCTTCAGGATGCCGCGGTTCTTGCGCATGATCTCGGCCCGCTCCTTCGGGTAGCCGAGGCCGCGCTCGCCGTCGAACAGCTTGCGATAGACGTCCTGCAGGTTCAGCTCGGCGGCCCAGCCGAAGCCCTTGGCGTAGGGCATGGAAATGGCGTTGCCGTCGTTGATCTGACCGAACAGGAAGGCGTCGGTCGGGTCGATCACCAGACCGCAGAACACGCCCGGCATGCTGTTGCAGGCCAGCATGGAACCCATGCCGGTGCCGCAGCCCGTGACCACGAAATCGGCCGCGCCCGAGTTCAGCAGGATGCCCGCCAGCAGGCCGTTCATGACGTAGGTCAGCGACGCTTTGTCTTCCGGCGCATACATGCCGTAGTGGAAGACCTCATGGCCCAGCGGTTCGGCCACGGCGGTCAGGGCGGCGTGGATCGTCTCGCTCTTGGCGGCCTGGCTGTTCTCGATGATCAGGGCGATTTTCATGGTGTTCCTCCGGGTCGGTCAGGGGGTCGGAGCGCCGGTGCGACACCAGCCCGTCCCTGTTTGCATCGGCTTATGACACCGGTTACCTATGCGTTCAATCCGCGCAAGCAAGTCGGGGGAGGGAATGCATGTCGGCCAGTGCGCTCAGGTGTGACATCCTCCTGTCCGGTGGTGCGCCCATCCGTCGCGAGGCCTTCTGACATGAACCCGTTTGATCTCTCCGGCCGCACCGCCCTGGTCACGGGCGCCAATACCGGTCTGGGGCAGGCCATCGCCGTCGGTCTGGCGCAGGCCGGGGCGGACATCGTCGCCGTCGGCCGTTCGGCGCCGACGGAAACGGCCGAGCTGGTGGCGGCGACCGGCCGGACCCTGCACGCCGTCTCGGCCGATCTGTCCTCCACTGCCCCCATCGCCGATGTGGTGGCGCAGTCGGTCGCCGCCGTCGGCAGGATCGACATCCTGGTCAACAATGCTGGCATCATCCGCCGCAATGACAGCCTCGATTTCACCGAGGAGGACTGGGACGCGGTCATCGACACCAATCTGAAGACCGCCTTCTTTCTCAGTCAGGCCGTGGCCCGCACCTGGGTCGAGGCCGGACGGGGCGGCAAGATCATCAACATCTGCTCGATGCTCAGCTTCCAGGGCGGGATCCGCGTGCCCTCCTACACCGCCTCCAAGAGCGGTCTGGCCGGCCTGACCCGTCTGCTGGCCTGCGAGTGGGCCTCGAAGGGCATCAACGTCAACGGCATCGCGCCGGGTTATTTCGCCACCAACAACACCGAGGCCCTGCGCGCCGACGAGGTTCGCAATCGCGACATCCTGGCCCGCATCCCGGCCGGCCGCTGGGGTGATCCGTCGGATCTGGGCGGGGCCGCGGTCTTCCTCGCGTCCGACGCCTCGGCCTATGTCCACGGGACGGTGCTGGCGGTCGACGGTGGCTGGCTGGCCCGCTAGCCGGCGAGCCCGTTCAGCCAGTCTTCCAGATTGGTGAAGCCGTCGCCGTTGCGGTCCGCGGGGCCGTCGGCGGCGCTCGCCGGGTCCAGTCCCTGCGCCCGCTCCCAGTCATCCGGCATGCCGTCGCCGTCGCTGTCGACCCAGGGCGTTCCCGCCGCCAGGTCGGGCCAGCCGCCGACCTGGGCCTGGCTGTCGATGATCCGGCCAGAGCGGTCGCGCACCCCGGCGATGATGCGGACATCCACCGCATCCCGGACCGGCCCGGCCCCGGCGTGGTCCAGCACGGCGCGGACAGTGTCGTCGACCGCCGCCGCCGCTGCCTCCGCCCAGTCCGGCCGCGTCATCAGCCGGTAGCCGGGTCGATCCGAATCCTTCACCAGCGACCAGGGATCGTCGGGGATGACGCCGCCCATGCTGTTGCCCTCGAACCAGGCGCGGGCCAGCGGATTGGACTCCTCGAAAGCCCAACGGCCTTCGGAATCCGGGCCCGGAATGTAGGCGTTGCCGATGAAGGCGTAGGCCGACAGGCTTTCGGTATCGGCGTTGTAACCGGCGTGCGACCCGCCCCAGTCGTAGAAGACGTTCGAGCGGAACTCGAAACGCGGTCCCTGCGGATCGACCGCGGGCGGGTTGTAGTTGCCCGGCCGCGGCATCCGCGCCCGATGCATGGCCCAGAGATTGTGGTGGAAGCTGAACAGGGCGCCATGGCCGCCGCGCACCAGTGATCCGTAGCCGTGGTCGCCCTTGGCGTGGCCGGAGTGGTTCAGGGATTCGGCGATGACCGACCACTGAACCGTCACATCGTACAGGCCGCGCTCGGGCGGGTCGTACCGGCTGCCGGCCGACAGGGTCTCGTCCACGGACCAGGAGGCGGAGACGTGGTCCAGAATGATCCGCCGCCCCCGCTCCAGCGAGACCGCGTCCGATTCGACCCGGCTCTCATCGCCCAGACGCGAGCGCAGGTGGCGGATCACCACATCGTCCGCGGCGACGACCAGTGCGTGATCGCGAAGCGTGATCCCGCCGCCGGGCGCGGTCTGGCCGGCGACGGTGATCTGGCCGCGACGGATGGTCAGGGGGGTCTCCAGCCGGATCGTGCCGCCGATGTCGAAGATGACGGTGCGCCGGCCGCGCGCCTCGACGGCCGCGCGCAGGCTGCCGGGGCCGGCGTCGTTCAGGTTGGTGACGCGCAGGACCGCTCCGCCGCGCCCGCCGGTCGCAAACCGGCCGGCGCCTTCGGCCCCCGGGAAGGCGATCACTTCCTCCTGCGCAACCGCCGCCTGTGTTCCGCAGAACACGGCGATCAGGATTGCAGCGAAACTTGTGACGGCTTTGTGTCGAACGCCGCTTGCGAAAACGCCGATCATCGGGTTAGGCTCACTTTTGATACCGGTGTCAGACGTCATTGCGCACCAATATGACACCGGTGTCAAACGGGAGGGCCAACGATGCCTTGCCGCAAAAACAGATAGACCGGGGCCACCCCGGCGTCCTGTATGCCCATTGGGAGGAGGCATATGTTGCAAGCCATTCGGCCGGGGATGACCCGCGCCCTTCGTCGTAGCCTGTTCGCCGGTGCGTCCGGTCTGGCTGTTGCCCTGTCGCTGGGTGTGGGAACGGCTGCGGCGCAGTCTGCGCCCCAGCAGGACCCGACCGAGATCGATGAGGTCGTGGTCACCGGCTATCGCGCCAGTCTGAACGCGGCGCTCGACGCCAAGCGTCGGGACGCCAACGTCATCGACGTGATCACCGCTGAAGACATCGGGGACTTCCCCGACCTGAACCTGGCGGAATCGATCCAGCGCGTGCCGGGCGTCGCCATCGACCGTGACGCCGGCGAAGGCCGGTCGATCACCGTGCGGGGGCTGGGCTCGGACTTCACCCGCACCCGCATCAACGGCATGGAGGCCCAGGCCACCGCCGGCGGAACCGACTCGTCGGGCGGCGCCAATCGCGGCCGCGGCTTCGACTTCAACGTCTTCGCCTCGGAACTCTTCAACTCGATCAAGGTGCGCAAGACCGCCGCGGCCGAGACCGAGGAGGGATCGCTCGGCGCGACCGTGGACCTGCAGGCCTCGCGCCCGTTCGACTACAAGGACGGCTTCACCGCCGCCATGTCCGCCCAGGTCGGCTACAATGACCTGTCCGAGCAGTACAATCCCCGCCTGGCCCTGCTGCTGAGCAACACCTTCGGCGCCAATGACGAATTCGGCGCCCTGATCTCGGTGGCCTACAGCGAGCGCAGCCTGCTTGAAGAAGGCTTCAGCTCCGTTCGCTGGGCGCCGGCGGTCGGCACCGGAAGCTCCGGCGGCTTCTGCTCGCCGGTCGGCGTGACGCCGCAGAACCCGAGCAACAGCTCGTCGACGGGATCGAACGCCGCCAACTGCGCCACCGGCGTGGTGCGTCCGACCAACACCCCGGCCAACGTCACCGCCTACACCCTGGCGAACCAGTCGAACGTCTTCATCCCGCGTCTGCCGCGCTACGGTCGCCTGACGCACGAGCAGGAACGCCTGGGCGTCACCGGCGCCTTCCAGTGGCGTCCGGCCGAGTCGACCCTGTTCTCGCTGGATGTCCTGTACTCGTCGCTCGACGCGACCCGGCAGGAGGACTTCCTGGAAGCCCTGTCGTTCAGCCGCAACGCCGCGGCCGGCGGCCAGACCCAGGTCATCGTCCGCGACGCCGCGGTCGAGAACAACATGCTGGTCTACGGCGTGTTCGACAACGTCGATGTCCGCTCCGAAAGCCGCTACGACCAGCTGTCGACCGAGTATCTGCAGGTCAGCCTGACGGCCGAGCATGACTTCACGGACCGTCTGCACAGCCGCTTCTACTACGGCCGGGCGGAGTCGAATTTCGAGAACCCGTTCCAGACCACGGTCACCCTCGATCGCTCGAACATCCAGGGCTATTCGTGGGACTTCCGCGGCAACCCGAACGCGCCGGTCATCAACTACGGCTTCGACGTCGCCAACCCGGCCAACTGGGAATGGCGCCCGTCGACGACTGCGGTGCCCCGTTCGGAAATCCGCATCCGGCCCAACGGCGTGGACACGCTGTTCGAGTCCTTCCAGGCTGACTTCGCCTATGACGCCAGCGATTGGCTGACCTTCAAGGCGGGCGTCAACTGGAAGAGCTACTCCTCGGACTCCTACGAGTTCCGTCGCGCGGACGAGACCGTGGTGCCGGTGCTGCCGGGCGGCACGACCGTGGCGGACATCTCGAATGTCCTGACGGGCTTCGGAAACGGTCTGATTCCGTCGGGCACCGCGTCCAGCTGGGTGCGGCCGGATCTCGGCGCGATCGCGGATCTCTTCAACATCTACTGCAACTGCAACACCGGCGTGCCGGGCGGGGACTTCACCCTGACCAGCATCACCAACGGCAATGCGCGGGGCGGCAACCGGACCATCAAGGAAGACGACCTGGCCGTCTATCTGCAGGCGGATTGGGACACCGATCTCTTCGGGCGGCCGTTCCGCGGCAACGTCGGCGTCCGTCAGGTCAGCACCACGTTGAACGCCACCGGCTACAGCTCGACCGGCGGCGGCACCCTGGTCACCGGTGAAAACCAGTACGACAACACCCTGCCGTCGCTGAACGTCAGCTACGAGCCGGTCGATGACCTGATCGTCCGCTTCGGCGTGGCCTCGGTGATGGCCCGTCCGCAGATCGGCAACACCCTGGCGGGCACCAACTATCTGGTGCCGACCACCTCGCTGGCGGCGACCGGGCCGAACTACACGGCCACCATCGGCAATGTGAAGCTGCAGCCGTTCGAGGCCACGACCTACGACTTCAGCATCGAATGGTATTTCGCCCGCGAAAGCCTGCTGTCCTTCGCCTATTTCTACAAGGACATCGACACCTACATCCAGATCATCCGTCAGGACCTCGCCTATTCGGATCTGACGGCCCTGAACCCCTCGGCGTTCGCGCCGGGCTTCTGCACGGGCACCTGCTCGTCCTCGACCATCTTCCAGCTGACTTCCGCGGTGAACACCGAGGGCGGTCCGCTGAAGGGCTTCGAGATCAGCTACCAGCAGCCCTTCACCTTCCTGCCGGGGCCGCTCGAGAATTTCGGCGTGCAGCTGAACTACACCCACGTCGAGTCCGAGATCGACTACTGCAACAACGCCCTGTGCACGTCCTTCGTGACGGCGGACCTCATCAACCTCTCGCCGGAGTCGTGGAACGCGACCCTGTACTACGAGGATGACCGCTTCTCGGCGCGGGTCTCGGGCGCCTTCCGGGACACCTACATCCAGAACGTCCCGGGGCGGAACGGCAACAACATCGAGGGCAAGATGGAGACGTTCAACCTGGACGCCTCGGCCTCGTACAATCTGACTGACGATCTGGAGCTCACTCTGGAGGCCCTCAACCTGACGGACGAGGAAAACCACCAGTACGTCGGCGACGGCGCTGATCGTCAGAGCACCTCCGTCTATCACCACACCGGCCGCCAGATTTACCTCGGCGCCCGCTATCGCTTCTGATCACTCCTGAACCGAAGCGCACTTCAGCCGCCGACCCGGAAGGGTCGGCGGCTTTCTTTTATGCGGCGACCAGATCAGCCAGATCGGCCCAGACGCTTTCCGTCGTCGGGACGCGTCCGGCGCCGCGGCCGCGCGCGGTGAACACCCTGCCGTCGCCGGTGGTCACGCGCAGGGCGTTCCACTCGTCGGGCAGGTCCGCCAGCAGGGGGTCGCCGTCCACGGCGACGAAGGCCACCCCGGCGCTGTCGGCCCGCACGTCCAGGCGGGCGAGCTGACGGACCCGGCCCGCGGGCAGGACGGCGTCGGCGGCCAGGGTCTGGCGCCCGATCCGCTCCGGCGACAGGCCGCCCTCCAATGCTTCATGGGCGAGGATGGCCAGCTTGGCGGCGGCGTCGAGGCCGCTCAGGTCGGCGGTCGGATCCTCCTCCGCGAAGCCCGCCTCCCGGGCCCCGGTCAGGGCGTCCTCGAAGGCAATACCGTCGCTCAGCCGGTTCAGAATGAAGTTGCAGGTGCCGTTCAGCACGGCCTCGATCCGCACCACCGGCGCGTGGGCCCGGGCGCGCCGCACGGTCTCGATCAGCGGAGAGCCGCCGCCCACGCTGGCCGAGTAGAGCAGGCGGGCGCCGCCGGCTTCGGCCAGGGCGGTCAACGCGGCCAGGTCCCCGCCGACCGCCTGTTTGTTGGCGCTGACCACATCGACGCCCCGCGTCAGGGCGGCCCGGATCAGGGCCAGTCCGGTGGAGGCGTCGGAGATGGCTTCGACCAGCACGTCCGGCTCGCGCGCCAGCAGGGCGGCGGGGTCGGCCAGCAGCAGCCCGTCCGGCACGGACGGCTCCCGCGGCTTGGCCGGATCGCGCACCAACACCCCGACGACGTCAAAGCGCTTGTCCGCCAGCAGGCGCGCCAGCACGCCGCCGCCGACGACGCCGCATCCGGCCAGGGCCACGCGCAGCGGAGGCCGGGACGCGCCTTGCGGGGCCGGCACCGCCGTATCCGGGCCGGTGACGATCGAGACGGGCGCCTCCAGCAGGGCCTGCCCCGGGCCGGGCCGGCTTGTGGCGACC
>NZ_JBLYQK010000032.1:0-22840 GCF_048799765.1 Brevundimonas sediminis | reverse complement strand
CGAGGGTCGAGGGTCGAGGGTCGAGGGTCGAGGGTCGAGGGTCGAGGGTCGAGGGTCGAGGGTCGAGGGTCGAGGGTCGAGGGTCGAGGGTCGAGGGTCGAGGGTCGAGGGTCGAGGGTCGAGGGTCGAGGGTCGAGGGTCGAGGGGAGGATAGCTGTGAGCGGGTACACGAGTCTGAACGTCTGGCACCGGGCCATGGACCTCGCCGCCGGCGTCTACGACGTCGCCCGACTGCTGCCGAAGACCGAGCAACTCGGCATGACAAGCCAGCTGCAGCGCGCCGTCGCATCCGTGCCGGCCAACATCGCGGAAGGCTATCAGCGCGGGAGCCGCAAAGACTACGCCCGGTTCATCGCCATCGCCCGGGGATCACTCGCGGAAACGGAAACCTTCCTGCTGCTCGCCGTTCGAGTGGGCCACCTGGAGCAGTCCGCGATCACATCGAGCCTTTCACTCGCCGACGAAGTCAGCCGAATGCTGACCCAGCTCAAGCGTCGCCTCGATGCTCCGCCCGGCCGCAGCTAGCGCCCCGCCCCGCCTTGCCCCTCGACCCTCGACCCTCGACCCTATCCCCACCGACCGGTTAACGCCGCCCGGGAACGTCGCAAATCCTTAACTGCGTTCGCACACGGAACCTCAAGCCGGGGCGCCTATGGTCAGCTTCAACGGGCCGCAATGAGCCCGAACTGATGGTGGGTGTTCCGGATGCTGTTTCTTCTGAACGACGTCGTGTTTGATCTGGACGAGGCCTGCCCGGTCACGCCCGGCGACGCGCGCCGGTTCGAAGCGCTGGATCTGGACTATGTGCTGGAGCTGGGTTGCGAGCTGTTCGCCGAGGACCCGCTGCTCCACCACACCGACCCGCAGCGCGCGCGCCGTCTGGCCTGGCTGATCCACGACCGCTCGCCGGACGTGAACGCCGCCCTGTTCGCCGCGCCGGAAGCAGGCTGCAATCCCGACCTGGTCGAGCCGCAGTTCTGCGCCCTGCCCGACATGGTGATGCGCCAGCTGAAGACCCGCGCCAGCAAGGGCAAGCTGGACGCCGTCGCCGCCGACAAGGCTGTCTGGATGCGTCTGGCCGCGTGACAGAATATCGCGCGGCGCGTCCGCGGCGTTGATTCTCGCGTAGCGTGCTCTATTGCTATCTTCTCGTTGTGCTTTCGGGGGATAGCCTATGACGGCCCGTCTTTTCAGAACCGTCCTGACCATGCTCGCCGCGCTGACGGCCTTCGTCGCCGCGCCGGCGCAGGCGCAGTGGCTGCGGGCCGAGACGGCCCACTTTGTCGTCTATGGCGCGGTCTCCGAGAGCCAGATCCGGGCGTACGCGAAGAAGGCCGAACGCTTCGACGCCCTGCTGCGCCGCTACTACCCCATCGAGGTCGACCACGAGATCCCGAAGCTGGACATCTTCCTGGCTGACGGGCGTCGCGACATGCTGCTGGCCTCGCCGGGGATCAGCGCGGGGGTCGGCGGCTACTATTCCCCGAACAGCGGGCGCATCCATGCGGTGGTGGATCTGGACGCCATGAGCGGCGACGTCGTGCTGTTCCACGAATACGCGCACCACTTCATGTTCCAGATGCGATCGAACGCCTACCCGTCGTGGTTCGTCGAAGGCTTCGCGGAATACTATTCGACCGCCGACATCCGGGACGACCGCTACCAGTTCGGCCGGCACAATCCCGGCCGGATGAACTCCCTGACCCGGGGGGCCAACACCTGGGCGCCGATGGAGGACCTGCTGACCTGGCGGTACACGGCGTCGGGCCGCTTCCCCGGCCACCAGTACTACGCCCAGGCCTGGGCGATGACCCACTACTTCATGAGCACGCCGGAGCGGACCCAGATGCTGGGCCGCTACCTGAACCTGGTCGTCAACGGGCAGGATTCGGTGTCGGCGATGCAGCAGGCGACCGGACGCACCGCCGGTCAGTTGCAGGACGACCTGCGCCGCTACCTGCTGGGCCAGATCAATGTCCTGACCCCGGCGATCGACATGCCGGACCCCGAGGTCGCCGTCACCCGCCTGTCCGCCGCCGAGTCCGCCCTGGCCTGGCTGAACATGCGTCTTGACGCGACCGCGGTGAAGGAACCGGCCCGCGACACGCCCCAGGATGAGACCGCCCAGCAGCGCCAGCGTCGGGAACGGGCTGAACGGGACGCCGCGGAGACGCGCGCGGCCCTCATCCGCGAGACCCTCGCGGTGGCGGCGCGCTATCCGGACGAGCGCATCGCCATCCTCGCCACGGCGAAAGCCCACCGCCTGGCGCTGGACCCCGTCGCGGCCATGGCGGCGCTCCAGCCGCTCCTGAACGACAACGAGACGGACGGGGAGATGTTGAGGATCGCCGGCTTCGCGACGCTGGACCAGGTTGCGTCAGCCGATCCGGAGGCCGCGGTCAGGCTGAGGCGTCGGGCCAGCGGCTATTTCGCGCGCGCGATGGATTCCGAGCCGCTGGATTTCCGGATCTATCTGGGCCTGAACGACACCCGCGCCGGCCAGGCGCAGTATCCGACGGACAACGATCTGGCGACGCTTGAGGTCGCGGTCACCCTGGCGCCCCAGTCCTTCGACGCCCGCATGCGACTGGGCGAGGCCTATCTCAGCCGGGGCATGCCCGATGCGGCGGTTCTGACGGTTCAGCCGGTCGCGAACAGTCCGCACCGCAGCAGCTATGTCCGCCGCGCCCGGAACCTGATCGCCGCCGCCCGGAACCAGACCCCCGACGAAGCGGCGGTCGAGGCGGAAGACGAGGAGGAGGAGGAAGGCGCGCCGGACGCGGCGTGAGCCCGGCCGTCCCGCCTCAGACCAGGGTGTTGAAGACGATGTGCACGATCGTCGCGCCCAGGGCGATGACGCCGAAGCCGAGGATCAGGCAGATCGCGGGATGGGGGCCGTCTTCGCGGCGGGCGGGGTGGTCGTCGAGCGGGTGATGCAGGGCCATGTCCGTTCCTTCGTTTCCAAAGGCGGGGCCCGATTGCGTGACCGGACCGTCTCGCCTGACTGAACAATGATCCCGATATCCCTTCGTTGCCAAGGGATATTCACTTTCGGTGACGAACCGATCCGGCGGAAAACCCCGCGTCAGGTGACTTTCGGCGCGGTCCGGGGTAGGTCGCGCGTCCCATGTCCAAGCTCTCTCTTCCCGAAGAAGCCGGTCGTCGCCGGACCTTCGCCATCATCGCCCACCCGGACGCCGGTAAAACGACGCTGACGGAACACATCCTGCTGTCCGGGGGCGCGATCCGCGCGGCGGGCGCGGTGCGGGCGCGCGGCGAGAACCGCCGCACCCAGTCCGACTGGATGAAGATCGAGAAGGAGCGCGGCATCTCGGTCTCGGCGTCGGTGATGACGTTCGAGCACGACGGCAAGATGTTCAACCTGCTGGACACGCCGGGCCACGAGGACTTCTCGGAAGACACCTATCGCACCCTGACCGCCGCCGACTGCGCCATCATGGTGCTGGACGCCGCCAAGGGCATCGAGCCGCAGACGCTGAAGCTGTTCGAGGTCTGCCGCCTGCGCGACATTCCGATCATCACCTTCATCAACAAGCTGGACCGCGAGGCGCAGGACCCGATGGCCCTGCTGGACGAGATCGCGTCCCGCCTGCAGCTGGACCCGGCCCCGATCTGGTGGCCGGCCGAAAGCGGCAACCGCCTGCGCGGCATGGTCGAGATGGGCACGGGCCGGTTCCAGCCCTACGCCAGGAAGCCCGCCGGCTCGAAGGAGGACGTGCCCCACCCCGACGCCCTGCCGCTGGCCGACGCCGCGTCGTATTTCGAGGACGGCGAGCACGAGGCCCTGGTCGAGGCGCAGGAACTGGTCGAGGCGGGCTATCCGGCGTTCAACATCCAGTCCTTCCTCGAAGGCCACATGACGCCTGTGCTGTGGGGCTCGGCCCTGCGCCACTTCGGCATCGACGAACTGCTGAAGGCCATCGGCGACTGGGCTCCCGCGCCCAAGGTCATGAAGGCCCGGAAGGAAGCCCCGCCCGAGACCCGCAACGCCCCCGCCCCGGTCGACCTGACCGTCGAGCCGGGTTCAAACGAGGTCACCGGCTTCGTGTTCAAGGTCCAGGCGAACATGGACCCCAACCACCGCGACCGCATCGCCATGTTCCGCATGGCCTCGGGCAGCTTCAAGCGCGGCATGAAGCTGAAGGTGCAGAACACGGGCAAACAGCTGTCGGTGAACGCCCCGATCATGTTCTTCGCCAGCGACCGTGAGCTGGCCGAGGACGCCTTCGCCGGCGACGTGATCGGCATTCCGAACCACGGCGTGCTGCGCGTCGGCGACAGCCTGTCGGAAAGCGGCCTGATCCGCTTCGCCGGCCTGCCGAACTTCGCCCCGGAAATCCTGCAGCGCGTACGCGTGAAGGACCCGCTGAAGGCCAAGCACCTGAAGAAGGCGCTGGAGGGTCTGGCCGAGGAAGGCGTGACCCAGCTGTTCCGCCCCGAGATCGGCTCTGATTTCATCGTCGGCGCCGTCGGCCAGCTGCAGTTCGAGGTCATGGCCGACCGTCTGGGCGAGGAATACGGACTGGACGTCATCTTCGAGCCCAGCCCCTATGCCGAGGCCCGCTGGATCAAGGGCGAGAAGGCCGACGTCGAGGACTTCATGGGCAAATACCGCCCGCAGATGGCCACCGACATCGACAGCGATCCGGTCTTCCTGGCCAAGTCGAGCTGGGAAACCGGCTACGTCGGCGAGCGCTTCCCGAAGGTGGCGTTCACGAAGACGAAGGAACGGGGCTGAGAACGCAGCCGCGAGGCCGGGCATCGCCCCGGCCTCGCGCTTCACCGCAGGGGGGCGCATGAAAAAGTCACGCGAGGATCGCATCCTGATGATCGTGCTGGTGGCCGGCGCGGCGGCGGCGGCCGCCTCGGCGATCAGCATCCTGATTGCATTTGCGATCGCCCTCGCCGGGGTCTTCGTCGGATAGGCGACGGAACGGCCGCGACCGTTAAGCAGGCCCACGGAGCCCGTTCGACCGCCGCCCTTGATCTAGGAAGAGGAGGCGACGGGTCCGGGCGTCCGGACAGGGACCTCCGGCCGGGTGAACATCGGCAGGAAGATCTGCAGCAGCGGCCCGGTGGTCGCCACGAACAGGACCGTGCCGACGCCGACGGTTCCGCCCATCAGCCAGCCCAGCGCGAGGACCGTCGCCTCGACGCCGGTGCGGACCCAGCGCACCTCCCATTTCGTGACCCGCAGCAGGCCGGTGGTGATGCCGTCGCGCGGTCCCGGCCCCAGGCCCGCTCCGATATAGGCGCCCGTCGCGACGGCGTTCAGAAGGACGCCGGCGATCAGGAAGACGGACCGCAGCCACAGGGCGTCCAGCGGCGGCAGGACCCGCAGACACAGGTCCGCCACCGTGCCGATCAGCAGGACGTTGCAGATCGTGCCGATCCCCGGCTTCTGACGCAGCGGGATCCACAACAACAGCACCAGAAGGCCCACACCGTTGACGACCAGCCCCATGCTGACGCCGGTGACGTCGGACAGACCCTGGTGGAAGACGCTCCACGGATTCAGGCCGAGCTCGGCGCGGACCATGAGCGCGATGGAGAGGCCGTACAGGAACAGGCCGAGTTGAAGCTGGGTGAAGCGGCGCAGGAACATGCGCCAGACCCTGGCAGAACCGGCCTTGTTTTATAGAGCCACTTGGTGGACGGTGGCCCTGTGAACGCGCCCATCGTCAACACCGTCGCCCTGACCCGCCAGTTGAAGGACTGGCGCCGGAGCCATGCGGACGAGACCGCCTACCGGGGCCTCGCCGAGGCCCTGAAACGACTGGTGCTGGACGGGCGACTGCCGCTGGACGCGCGGCTGCCGGGGGAGCGGCGGCTGGCCGAGGCTCTGGGGCTGAGCCGGATCACGGTCAGCAGCGCGCTGGACCGACTGCGGGCCGACGGCTTCGTGGTCAGCCGCGTGGGCTCAGGCAGTTTCACCGCCCTGCCGCCCGGACCGGCGGGCCGCCGCGATCCGCTGAACCACCGTGACGCGGCGGGGGTGATCGATATGGCGACGGCGGTTATGCCCGCCGGACCGCATGTGCACGCCGCCTACGCCCACGCCCTGGCCTCCCTGCCCGCCCATCTGCCGGGGCACGGCTACGGTCCGGTCGGTGTCACCGCCCTGCGCCTCGCGGTGGCGAAGACCTATGACGCTCTGGGTCTGAAGACCTCGGCGGACGAGATCGTGGTCACGGCCGGCGCCCAGAACGCGCTGGCCCTGCTGCTGCGCTCGCTGGCCCGGCCCGGCGATGCGGTGGTGATCGACCACCCGACCTTCCACCACGCCATTGACGCCATCGTCCGGGCCGGTCTGAAGCCCGCGCCGGTCGCCCTGCCGTCCGAGGGCTGGGATATCGAGGCGCTGACCGCGACCATCGAACGGGTTCGCCCCCGCCTGATCTATCTGATCGGCGCGCACCATAATCCGACCGGCCGGGTGATGACGGCCGGGGAAGAAGCCGCCATCGCCGCCGGCGCCCGCCGGGCGGGGGCGATCCTGATCCTCGATGAGACGCTGAGGGAGCTGGGTTTCGACGCGTCGCCGCCGCCGCCCGTCGATCACGGCGACCACGTGGTTCGCCTGGGCTCGATGAGCAAAAGCTGGTGGGGCGGTCTGCGGATCGGCTGGATCCGGGCCGCATCGGGCGTGGTCGAGGCCTTGGTCCGCAGCCGGGCCTCGATGGATCTCGGCGTCCCGATCATCGAACAGTTGGCGGCGGCGGCCCTGCTGGCCGGCGACCCGGCGCCCCTGGACGAGCGGCGACGGCAACTGGCCGCGCGCGAGGCCCATCTTCGCGCCCGGCTGGCGGCGTCCATCCCCGATTGGGAAGCCGCCCGTCCGGCGGGCGGGCTGTCGCTGTGGGTCGGACTGCCGCGCCCCGCCAGCGAGGCGCTGGCGGAGGCGGCGGCGCGCCTGGATGTGCGGATCGCGCCGGGGGCCCGGTTCGGCGTCGGCGGCGCCTTCCAGCGCTTCGTCCGCCTGCCGTTCACCCTGCCGGAGACCGAGCTGGATCAGGCGGTCGACCGGCTGGCGAAGGCGTGGGCCCTGCTGGACCGGAAGCCGCGTCGGACGCCGCCGCGGAACGAGGGCGTGGTGCTGTAAGGCGTCTGCGACACAGGCCGGCCTTCCTTCCGTCACGCGCGCGTGGTTCTCTGTGCGCGTGAGACGGCCGGGGCGTGCCGTGGAGGATTCGATGTCACTCGCGGCCATGCTGGCCCTTCTGTCCCTGTCGGGCGCGCAAGCCGCGCCGGACTCGCCCCTGCCTTACGAGGGAGTGGTGCGCTGCGCCGGCCTGACCCAGGCGGCGTCGGAGCTGGAAGGCGGGGAGAGCAATGACGGGCGCGCCCTGTATGACGCCGCCCTCTACTGGTCCCTGACCGCGACCCAGGCCGCCGCGGCCATGGGCCGGAACGCCGCCCTCGCCGAGACCGAGCAGACCCGCGCCCGCATCCGCGCCGTCCGTGAGCTGAGCGCCGACAACGCCGACGCCCGGGCCGAACTGCAGCGCTGCCGCGCCCGCGCGCCCCGTCTGGGTTGAGGTTTTTTCAAGTCGAACCACCCGCGCGGCGCTGCGTTTGCTTGGAGACCGTCCGGGGACACATCGTCCGTCCCGAAGCGGGACGGGCCCGGAGCTGGCGTACATGTTCGAATTCGGCCGTGATCTGAGAAAGCTGTTCGAGAAGGCCCGCGAAAGCGAGGACCTCGGCTGGCTGGAGCTGATCGGACCCGATCTGGTGCAGATCGAGGCGCGGCGGGAGGCCGTCGACGCCGGGCGGATCTCGGCCCGGCGACCGTTCGACGGCTGGATGCGCGCCTCGGCCCTGTGGCGGGAGCATGCGCGCCGGACCGGCAGCCGCGCCAGTCTGGAACGCGCCGCCTCGGCCGCCTCGGACGCCGCCCGGCATACCGGCGACCTGGATCAGACCGCCGCCGCCGCGATCGAATCCGCCGCCATTCATCTGCTTCGCTTCGACCTTTTCGGCGGCCCCGCGACCCTGACCGCCGCCCTGTCCGATCTGCAGGCCCTGACCTGCGAACGGGCCGCCACCCGGTCGTCGGCCGCCGCCCTGCACGCCCGCGTGTCGGCCCGCCGGGCGCGCCTCAGCGGCGAGACGTCGGCGCTGATGGACGCCGCCGCCCTGCTGGACGCCGCGGTCCACGACGCCCGCGTCCTGCCCCCGCCCGTGGCGGACGAACTGCGGCTCGACCGCGCCGCCCTGCTGCTGGAGGCGGGGGTGGCGCGCCGCGACCCGCGCATGCTGGATCAGGCGGGACGCGATCTGCGCGCCCTAGTCGAGACCGCGTCGTCCGACCAGCGCCCCCTGACCCGCGCCCGCGCCCTCGCCCTGGCCGGGGCGGGGATGATCGCGCTGGCGACGCTGGCGAAGGACACGACGGCCGCCGCCCAGGGTCGCGCCCTGTTTGACGCCGCCGCGGACCAGTTCACCCCGGATCACAGCCCGCTGGACTGGGCGGCCGTCCTGCTGGCCGGCGTCGCCGAGCACAGCCCGCTGATCGTACTGGCGCAGGCCGAGGCCATGACCTGCGAGCCGGGCCTGTTGCTGGGGGCGCTGGTGCGCGAGCGCAGACTCGCCGCCGAGGTCGCCACCGCCGAAGCCCTGGGCGATGTGAAGGGGCTGGTCGGTCTGGAGGCCGCCGTGCGCCGTCGCCTGTCCGAGGCCGGGCGCGCCCGTCCGCTGGACTGGGCCGCCGATCAGATCAGCATGGCGAAACTGGCCATGGCCCGCGCCCGCCTGACCGGCACGCCGGCGCGGATGGTGGGCCTGATGCTGGCCGAGGCGCTGGAGACGGCCCGTGAGGAGGGCGCGCCCACGCTCGCCGACCGCGCCGTACTGGCCATGCCGGAAGCCGCCGGCCGACCCGCCGCCTGACCGGCGTCCGTTAGCCGCCCAGCGCCACGAAGCCGCCGTTGGCGTGTCCCGGCTTGCCGTAGCGCAGCGGAGCGCCGTCTTCGGCCATGACCCGTCCGCCCGCGGCTTCCAGCACCGCCTGCCCGGCCGCCGTGTCCCATTCGGACGTGGGGCCGACCCGCGGATAGGCGTCGAACCGCCCCTCGGCGATCAGGCAGAATTTCAGCGAGGAATCCATGCCCTGCCATTGGGCGCAGCCGTAGCGGACGCCCAGACGGTCGGCTTCCTCATCGGTCAGGCTGTGGCTCATCAGGGCGATCGGCGCCGCCGGGCGCTCCCGCACCTGGATGGGCGCCCAGGCCTCGCCGAACCGGCGGCGGAAGGCGCCCTTTCCGGGGGCGCCGCTGCGCCAGGTGACGCCGGTGGCCGGGGTCGTCACCACGCCCGCGACCGGCGTGTCCCGATGGATCAGGGCGATGTTGACCGTGTAGCTCTCACGGCCCTCGACGAAGCCGCGCGTGCCGTCCAGCGGATCGATCAGCCAGAACCATTCCTTCAGGGTCGCGGGCGCGCCCTCGGCCGCCACCTGTTCCTCGGCCACGGCCTGCACGCCGGGATAGAGGGTCGCCAGGCGGTCCAGAATAAGGGCTTCCGCCTCCCGGTCCGCCCGGGTGACGGGGCTGTCGTCGGCCTTGGTCTCGGCCACGACGCCGTTGCGCCAGTAGGGCAGGATCACGCGGGCCGCGTCCTCGGCGATGTCGGCCAGGGCTTCGGCCAGGGCGCCCGAGGCGAGGTCGGCGATCAGTCGTTTGCTCATGCCGGGACCGATAGAGCATCCCGGCGGTTTGAAGAACCGGCAAATCAGGTCAGCCTTGGGGATACTCCGCACGCTCTCTCCCGGACCCGATGACCGACACCGCGCCGACTCCCGCCCTGCCCGACGGACAGGCCCTCGCCACCCTCATCGCCGGCAAGCTGTGCCATGACTTCATCAGCCCGGCCGGCGCGATCAGCTCGGGTCTGGACCTGCTGAAGGACCCGACCGCCCAGGACATGCGCGACGACGCCATGGGCCTGATCGAGGCCAGCTCGAAGAAGATGATCGCCCTGGTGAATTTCGCCCGCGTGGCGTTCGGGGCCGCGACGTCGGCCGAGCGGTTCTCGGGCGCCGAGCTGGGCGTGCTGGTGACGGGCCTGACGGAAGGCGGCCGCGCGACCCTGGACTGGGCCGTGACCGAAGGGACCTATTCCAAGCCGCAGGCGCGGGCGCTGGTGAACCTGGCCTATCTGACCATGGCCGCCCTGCCCTCCGGCGGGACCGCCACGGTGCGCACCCACATCGCCAGCGACGGCATTGTGATCGAGGGCCGGGCCGAGGGACCGCGCGCGCGGCTGAAGGGCGAGGCGGTGGCCGGTCTGGCGGGACAGCCGCTGACCGAGGGCCTTCCCGGCCAGTGGATCCAGCCCTACTGGCTGTGGCTGACCGCCCGCGACGCCGGCGGCGCGCTGGACGTCCAGACCGAAGAGGGCCGGGTGTCGCTGACCGCCCGCATGCCTAACTGAGGCTTAAGCCGGTTTCCCAAGGACTCGTTAACCGGGTCGGGGCGATCATAAAGGACAATGCACACGCGGGCGTTGCGGCCCGAGTCGCCTTCAGGATATGCGCTTGACCCCCAGGACCTGTCTGATCGTCGACGACAGCCGGATCATCCGGAAGGTCGCGCGGCGCATCGTCGAGGGCCTCGGCTTCGAGGTCGATGAAGCCGCCGACGGCTCCGAGGCCCTGGCCTTCTGCGCCGGCCTGCTGCCCGAGGTGATCCTGCTGGACTGGTCGATGCCGGTGATGGACGGGCTGACCTTCCTTCGCCGCCTGCGCGCCCTGCCCGGCGGCGACGCGCCCAAGGTCCTGTTCTGCACCATCGAGACCCGCGCCGACCGCATCGCCGAGGCCCTGTCCGCGGGCGCCGACGACTATGTGATGAAGCCGTTCGACGGCGAAATCCTGAGCTCGAAATTCGCCGAGGTGGGGGCCGTCTGAACCCATGTCGCCGGAGGATTTCGATCGCCTGCAATCGCTGATGGCCTCGCGCGCGGGGTTCCGGCTGGCGCGCGACCGGATGAAGCTGGCCGAGCATCGGCTGGGGCCGGTGGCCCGCCGCGAGGGGTTCGAGACTGTGGACGCCATGCTGGCCTCGCTGTGGGCCAAGCCGGTGGCGACCCTGGGCTGGGCGATCATCGAGGCCCTGCTGAACCCCGAAACCTGGTTCCGCCGCGACCGCCCGACCTTCGACACCCTCGGCAAGGAACTGCTGCCCGCGCTCAGCCGGGCGCGCAGCGGCCAGCCGGTGCGCATCTGGTCGGCCGGCTGCTCGACCGGGCAGGAGGCGCTGTCGATCGCCATGACCGGGCTCGAGATCGGCGCGCCGGTCGAGGTGACCGGCACCGACCTGTCCCAGCGGGCGCTGGAGAAGGCCCGCACCGGCGCCTACACCGGCTTCGAGATCCAGCGAGGTCTGAAGGCCGAGACCATGCTGCGCTGGTTCGACCAGACCGACGAGGCGTGGATCGCCAAGCCGCAATTGCGCGCCGCCGTCCACTTCGCCCGCGCCAATCTGCTGGACGCGCCGACGGACGACGTCCGGTTCGACGTCATCTTCTGCCGGAACCTGCTGGACGACGTGGACCCCGCCCGTCGGACGCAGGTGCTGGACAATCTGGAGCGACGACTGGTTGATGACGGCGTCCTGTTCCTCGGACCGGACGAGCGGATCGACGGCGACAGCGTGGCCTTCCGCGCCGTGTCCGGCCGCCGCGGCCTGTTCGTGAAGGCGCCCTCGTCGATCCGTCGCGCGGCCTGATCCCCCTTCGCTAATCCGCCGGGATGCCCTAGCGTCGCCGTCGTCTGGACAGGGGAGCGTCTTCATGCGGCTGTGGTGGCTGATCGGATCTCTGGTGATCGCGCTGGGCGTCGGGGTGCTGACCCTGCAGGTCCCCCGGCCGGCCCCCGCCACGGCGCCCGCGACCGCCTTCTCGAGCGACCGGGCGATGATCGACATCCGGGCCATCGCCCGACAGCCGCACCCGGTCGGCTCGGCCGAGCATGTCCGGGTGCAGGCCTATCTGACCCAACGGATGGGCGCGCTGGGCCTGCAGACCTCGACCCAGACCGGCCCGCTGTCGCCGGGCGCCATCCGCCGGCTGGAGCGGGCGGGGGGCGATCCGGCCGCCGCCGACTACAGCGTGACCAATCTGGTCGGCGTCCTGCCAGGGCGGGATCCGACCCTGCCCGCCGTCGCCCTCATGGCCCACTACGACACCACGGTGAACTCGCCGGGGGCGGCCGATGACTCCAGCGGCGTGGCGGCGGTGCTGGAGACGGTCCGGGCGATCCGGGCGCGGGGACCGGCGGACCGCACGCTGGTGGTCCTGCTGACCGACGGCGAGGAACTGGACCTGGACGGCGCCCGCGTCTTCTGGGGCGGCCACCCCCTGCGCGACCGCATCGGCGCGGTGGTCAACCTTGAGGCGCGCGGCGGCGGGGGCCGGGCCATGATGTTCGAAACCGGGGTCGGCAATGCGGAGACCGTCGCCCTGTTCGCCGACAGCGCCCCCCGGATCGGGGGCGGGGTGACCTCCAACGCCCTGGCGGTGTTCGTCTACCGCCAGATGCCGAACGGCACGGACTTCACCATCCCGGCGCGGCGCGGGGTGCAGGGGCTGAACTTCGCCTTCATCGGTCGACCCGACCAGTACCACGCGGCGTCCTCGACCCCGGATCAACTGGATCAGGGCAGCGTCCAGCACATCGGCGCCCAGGCGCTGGAGAGCGCCGACGCCCTGCTGCGGGCGCCCGCCCTGCCGGCGGCCGGACGCGACGCCGTCTTCGCCGACCTGTTCGGCCGGATCATCATCCACTATCCGCCGGAGACCGGCTGGATCCTGTGGGGTCTGGCGGCGGGGCTGCTGGGCGCGGCCTGCGCCCTGGCCCGCAGGCGCATGGGGCTGACCGCCGCCGAGGTGGGCCGCGGGATGGTGGACGGCCTGTGGTTCCTGTCCGCCGGATGGGTGGTCCTGCACGTGGTGCGCGCACTGGGCGGACCGATGGCCGGACGCATCGACAGCGCGGACGCCTACTACACCCTGCTGGCGCGACTGCCCTGGCTCGAGGCGGGCGCCGCCATCGCCGTCCTGGCGATGATCCTCGCCGTCCTCGGCGGCCGCGCCCGGCCGGATCGCCGGGTCTCCGCCGGCGCGCTTGCGATGCTGACCCTGGCCAGCGTGCCGCTGGCGGGCCTGAGCTGGCCCGTCCTGATCGCGGGCGGCATGGCGGCGGGCCTGTCCCTCGCGCCGCAACTGGCCGCCCGGACCCTGTGGGGCGGCTGGACCGGACTGATCGCCCTGATGCTCGTCCTCGCGGCCGGCGCCCAGGCGGCGGCGCCCGGAACGGCCTTCCTCCTGCTCTGGCCGGCCCTGCTGACGGCCGGGGCGGCGATGGTCGCCGCCCTCCACGACCCCGCCTTCCTCAAGCCGACCGCCCCCCTGCCCGTCGCGCTGACGGCCGTGCTCGGCGGCGCCTGGCTGGTCGGCCTGGCGCATCCGGTCTTCCTCGGAATCGGCATGGACCTGCCCGGCGTGCTGGCGATCCTCGGCCTGCCCGGACTGATGCTGGTGCGGCCGCTCGGCCCGGACGGCGCCGCTCGCCGCCCCGTGCTGATGATCGCCCTGGCCGTCCTGCTGCTGGGCGCGGGCCTGTCCGGCGCCGCGACCCTGGTCGAGCCCATGATCGCGGCCGCGACTCCCTGACAGGCTCAAGAGACTGGCGGATATCAGCTTTCCGACATCGGCCTTCGCTCGACGCCCGGCCGGAAGATGAACGGATGCGTCATTTCTGGACGCATGGAACGGGAACTTCGCAAGGACAGAAAGAGAACATCTTGTGAACCGGAACAAAACGTGTCCATAGTCCGCCTCACACAACGAGGGGGCGGGTCCGTGGCGGGTCTCTCCCGAAACCAGATGGGAATCATGGCAAGGGAGACGAAGGCAATGTCACAGGCGGCTCTGAAGTTGGTAGGCAAGGAAGACGGCGACAAGCAACGCGCTCTGGAGGCGGCGATCGCCCAGATCGATCGCGCCTTCGGCAAGGGCTCGGTGATGAAGCTCGGCAAGGCCGGGCAGGTCGCGGAGATCGAAAGCGTTTCGACCGGGTCGCTCGGTCTGGACATGGCCCTGGGGATCGGCGGTCTGCCGGTCGGCCGGGTGATCGAGGTCTTCGGACCGGAATCCTCGGGCAAGACGACCCTGGCCCTGCACACCGTCGCGGAAGTCCAGAAGAAGGGCGGCGTGGCCGCCTTCGTCGACGCCGAACACGCGCTGGACCCGGTCTACGCCCAGAAGCTGGGCGTCAACCTGGACGACCTTCTGGTGTCGCAGCCCGACACGGGCGAGCAGGCGCTGGAAATCGTCGACACCCTGGTGCGCTCGGGCGCCGTGGACATCGTGGTGGTCGACTCGGTCGCCGCCCTGACGCCGCGCGCGGAAATCGAGGGCGAGATGGGCGACAGCCTGCCCGGCCTGCAGGCGCGCCTGATGTCCCAGGCCCTGCGCAAGCTGACGGCCTCGATCAACAAGTCGAAATGCATCGTCCTGTTCATCAACCAGATCCGCCACAAGATCGGGGTGATGTACGGCTCGCCCGAAACCACGACCGGGGGCAATGCGCTGAAATTCTACGCCTCGGTTCGTCTGGACATCCGCCGCACCGGCGCCATCAAGGACCGGGACGAGGTGGTCGGCAACACCACCCGCGTGAAGGTGGTCAAGAACAAGGTCGCCCCGCCGTTCCGCGAGGTCATCTTCGACATCATGTACGGCGAGGGCATTTCCAAGCTGGGCGAGGTCATCGACCTGGGCGTCAAGGCCGGCATCATCGAGAAGTCGGGCTCCTGGTTCAGCTATGACTCGACCCGCATCGGTCAGGGTCGCGAGAACGTTCGCGCCTTCCTGAAGGCCAATCCGGATGTGTCCGCGGCGATCGAGAAGGCCGTGCGCGCCTCGACCAACAAGATCGCCGACGACATGCTCGGCACGCCCGAGCCGGACGAGGGGCAGGACCTGGAGGGCTGATCGCCCTCCCCCTGCCTTCGCGGGGGACGAGCGGCCCGGACGCCCGGGACTGAGACGAAGCCGTCTGGGCCTGCAGCGCCCGCGTCCTTCGCACGCCTTGACCGGCGACATCCCGGGCCCGGGCTTCGGCTCCTTCGCGCCGCCTGCAGACACTTCTCCGATCCGGTCCGGCGACCCGCCATCCGACCCCGCCGGGCCGGGACCGGACGGAGCGGCCGCTCAACTCCCCGCCGGGGTTGAGCGGCCTTTTTTTCGTCAGGGCAGGAGGACCGGCCCCATGTCGCCGCAGTGGTAGATGAACTCTTCGTCGTAGTAGGCCGTCGGGATGTAGGGCACCGACACCTGGGCCGCGTACATCGGATCATAGCTGGTCACGCAGGTGTCGGTGACCGTGCCGAGCGGCTGGGTCTTCGCGGCGTCCGCGTAGTAGGTGTAGGAGAAGGCCAGCGGATAGTACTGGTTGTCGTACCAGGTGTAGCCGCCGTTCGCCATCGCGGTGGCGGAGCCCAGGGTGGCCAGAACGGCCGTCAGGGCGCCGAGGCCGAGGGTCTTCAGCTTCATCACATCCTCCAATGCAAGTTGCACGACATGTGCAATCCCGAGTTGGCAGGCCTGTAACCTTGAGCTGCAAGTCAAATAGCTGTTACCGCAACGGTTGCCGAACGGTCCGCGCCCACACGCCCTTCACACCCGCCGCCTTCGGCGTCCGCTCCCCGTGCGATCCGCTCCGGTGATCCGTCATCCGGCCCGGCGAATCCGGGCGGTCCCGTCCTGCCCTCGAGCGGGTCCGGCCACAGACTTCCCGGATGAAGCAGGCCTCCCGCTGTAACGCCCTCATGAGAGAGCTCTGCGTCGGACCGGGTTGGTGCGGCGGGGTCATCGACGGCGAGCCGGGCCACGTTGACGTCCATAGTCCTGAAGCCGGTCCGGTCACCGCCGGGCAGGGCGTCGACGGGCTTCCGGAGGCTGAAGGCTTCGCCGCACTGACCCATCCGGCGGAGTACGGGAAATGGCGCGCGCGGCTGATCCCTGTGTTTGTTCGACAGATGGGCGCCGACACCGTGGCGCCGCCGAACTCCAATGGGACGCGCCCTGACCGAAGCGGGGCGCGGACAGGTGATTTCCCTCCGAAATCCCTATATGACGCCCGGTCTTCCCCCGACGCCGTCCGGCGTCCGGCCCCCGCTAGCACGATCGTTCTTATGACCAGCCTGAAACAGATCCGCTCGACCTATCTCGATTTCTTCGCGGCCGACGGCCACGAGAAGGTCCACTCGGCTCCGCTGGTGCCGCAGAACGACCCGACGCTGATGTTCGTCAACGCGGGCATGGTCCCGTTCAAGGACTACTTCACCGGCGCCGCCAACCCGCCCTGGCCCCGCGCCACCAGCTCGCAGAAATGCGTGCGCGCCGGCGGCAAGCACAACGACCTGGATAACGTCGGCTACACCGCGCGCCACCTGACCTTCTTCGAAATGCTGGGGAATTTCAGCTTCGGCGACTATTTCAAGGAACACGCGATCGACCGCGCCTGGTCGCTGGTCACCAAGGACTTCGGCCTGTCGCCCGACCGGCTGATGGTCACCGTCTACATCGACGACGATGAGGCCTTCGACATCTGGAAGAAGGTCACCGGCTTCCCGGATCACAAGATCGTCCGCATCGCCGGCAGCGACAATTTCTGGGCTATGGGCGACAACGGCCCCTGCGGCCCCTGCACCGAGATCTTTTACGACTACGGCGACCACGTCGCCGGCGGCCCGCCCGGTTCGCCCGATGAGGACGGCGACCGGTTCGTGGAGATCTGGAACAATGTCTTCATGCAGTTCGAGAAGGAGAACGACCAGATCGTTCGCAGCCTTCCGAAGCCCTCGGTCGACACCGGCATGGGGCTGGAGCGGATCGCCTCGGTGCTGCAGGGCAAGAACTCGGTCTTCGACACCGACCTGTTCCAGACCCTGATCGCCGCCTCGGAAGAGGCCACCTCGACGAAGTCGGATGAGGCCCATGCGTCGAGCCACAAGGTCATCGCCGACCACCTCCGCTCGTCCTCCTTCCTGATCGCGGACGGCGTGACGCCGTCGAACGAAGGGCGGGGCTATGTCCTGCGCCGCATCATGCGCCGCGCCATGCGCCACGCCCACCTGCTGGGCGCCGCCGACCCGCTGATGCACCGTCTGGTGCCGACGCTGGTGAGCGAGATGGGCGAGGCCTATCCCGAGCTGAAGCGCGCCCAGCCCTTCATCGAGGACACGCTGAAGCAGGAGGAGATCCGCTTCCGCACCACCCTGTCGAAGGGCATGGCCCTGTTCGACACCGCGGTGCAGGGCTTCCGCCCCGGCGACATGCTGGACGGCCAGACGGCCTTCACCCTGTCCGACACCTACGGCTTCCCGCTGGACCTGACCCAGGACGAGGCCCGCCGTCGCGGCTTCTCGGTCAATGTGGACGGCTTCGAGGCCGCCATGGCCGAGCAGCGCCAGCGCTCGCGCGAAAACTGGAAGGGCTCGGGCCAGACCGCCAACGCCGCCGAATGGCTGTCCGTGCGCGACCGTCTGGGGCCGACGGTCTTCACCGGCTATGACGCTGTCGAGGGCTCGGGCGAGGTCCTGGCCATCATGAACGGCGGGGCACCGGTGGACTCGGCCGAGGCCGGCGACATCGTCGAGGTCCTGTTCGACACCACCCCCTTCTACGCCGAGAGCGGCGGTCAGGCCGGCGACCACGGGACCTTCGAATGGCCCGGCGGTGAAGCCGAGGTCATCGACGTCAAGAAGCACGCCGGCGACCTGCACGTCCTGTCGGCCCAGATCACCGCGGGCAGGCTGGAGATCGGCGCCCGCGCGGCCCAGACGGTCGACGCCGGCAAGCGTCTGACCACCCGCGCCAACCACTCGGCGGCCCACCTGCTGCACACGGCGCTGAAGAATGTGCTGGGCGCGGCCGTAGCCCAGAAGGGCCAGATGGTCGACGCTGAACGCGCCCGCTTCGACTTCAGCCACGCCGCCCCGGTCACCGAGGACGAGCTGGCGGCCATCGAGGCCGAGGTGAACGCGGTCATCCGTCAGAACGTCCCGGCGGAAACGAAACTGATGGCCCCCGAGGCCGCCATCGAGGCCGGCGCCATCGCCCTGTTCGGCGAGAAGTACGGCGAGGAAGTCCGCGTCCTGACGCTGGGCCGCTCGCTGGTCAGCGACAACGCCCCCTACTCCGTCGAACTGTGCGGCGGCACCCACGTGGCCCGCACCGGCGACATCGGCCTGTTCAAGGTCATTCAGGAAACCGGCGTCGCCTCCGGCGTTCGCCGGATCGAGGCCCTGACCGGCGAGGCCGCGCGTCTGTACCTGGAAGGACAGGCCGGGGTGACCCGCAAGCTGGCCCGCGACTTCAAGGTCCAGACCGGCGATGTGGCCGGCCGGGTCGAAGGTCTGCAAACCTCGGTCAAGGCGCTGGAGAAGCAGGTCGCCGAGCTGAAAAAGCAGCTGGCCCTGGGCGGCGGCTCGGGCGCCAATGCGGCGCCGGAAGAGATCAACGGCGTCAAGCTGATCGCCCGCGTCCTCGACGGCGTGGACGGCAAGGGCCTGCGCGGCGTGGCCGAGGACTTCCGCAAACAGGTCGGTTCGGGCGTCGTCGCCCTGATCGGCGTCACCGACGGCAAGGCGGCGGTCACCGTCGCCGCGACCTCGGACATCGTCGGCAAGGTCAATGCGGCCGATCTGGCCCGCGCGGCGGTGCTGGCGATGGGCGGTCAGGGCGCGGGCGGCAAGCCCGACTTCGCCCAGGGCGGCGCCCCGGACGGTTCGAAGGCCGAGGACGGCCTGGCGGCGGTGCGGGCGGCGCTGGGCTAGGCGTTCGACGTCGGCAGGTCCCGGATGAAGGCTTCAGAGAAGCCTTCTCCGGGCACGTGTTTCTCTTCCCGGACATCGAAAAGCTGGTCCGTGAACCGGTAGACCTCGATCCGGTCCCCGAACACTTCCAGCTGCAGATTCTCGAAACCGGGCTCATCGAAGTTCAGGACGAAGGTCGGCCAGTAGCCGGGACCGATGTAAGGCCGCGCGCCGTCGAGCCTCTCCATCAGCGCCAGAAGGTCGGCCATAACCGCCCGCACCTCGGAACCGTATTCGTCGGGGCGTTCCGCCACCAGATCTTCAACGGTCTGCCCGACGTCGGCCCAGGAGCCGCTCACGCCCCGTCGCTCTGCAGATCGATCGCCGCCAGTTGCCAGCGGAACAGGCCGCGGCGTTCCAGGATCAGGGCCAGGTGCTGGTCCGGGTGATCGCGGTCCGTCAGGGTCACGGCGAAATGGTTCAGGTCGCGGTAGCCCCAGGCCTGATGGATGTCCCGGCCGTCCTTTGCGTCGCCGGGCTCGGGTGGAGCCGGCCGGGTCGGATCGGGCGCCTCGGCGGTGTTGACCATCCGGGCCAGCACCTCGGGGGTGACCACCGCGTCGACCGCGCCTTCGAGGATCATCGGCGCCAGCATCATGCCGAGGGCGCCGAGACCCCGCTCGGCCAGCCTCGGGTCGTCGCCGACCCGACGAACCAGTTCCTGCTGGAGTTCGTCCTTCAGACTTTGGCGCAGGGCCGGAAAATCGACCAGCTGCTCCAGCTTCTGCGCATCGCCGGCGCGCGCAGCGCGGATCAGCGCCTGCCCGGTGAGGACGGGCGCAAGACCCCAGGCGGCGGCCAGCAGGACCACCGCCGCCAGCAGAGCGCCGGTCAGCAGTTTCTTCGTCATATCCTTCCCTCTGGCGTCGTAACGCCTCCCCACCGCCACGGTTGCCCGAGTCCGGGGACTTGCGCCAGAGGAAGTGGTCAGCCGCCGTTCTTCGAGGCCGGCGGCGCGGCGACCGGCGCGGGCGCGGGCCGGGCCGCCGGCGAGACGCCGTCAGGCAGACCGATATGGACCAGACGCCAGTCAAACGGGCCCCGACGTTCGAAGGTGAAGACCGTCTTCGAGCCCCCTTCGTCCGTCACCGCCATCCGGGCGCGATTGACGCCCCAGAAGACCGGTTCGGGGAAGGGATCGCGGCGCTGCTCCGCGCCCGGAACGGCGGTGCGCTGGGAGGCATAGCGGCCTTCGCCCCGGGTCAGGGCGCCGACAGCGGCGGGCGTCAGATAGGTGTCCGGGGTGGGGCCGAGGGCGGGAACCGCCTGCTCGAACTGACGCCGGACGGCGCCGATCGGATCCTCAAGGAAGGAAGGCGCGGGCGCCTGGGCCGCGGGATTGCCGGTCAATTGTGGACGCAGCGACTGGCGCACGGCCGTATAGTCGATCAGGCGCGACAGGGCCGCCGCATCATTCGCGTCCGCTGCGGAACGGATGGCGAAGAAGGCCACGCCGGGCGCGGCGAAGAAGCTGACCACCGCCACGATGATCGCCGCCAGAACAAGCCGTCCGATGATTTTCACGCCCGCCCTCCGTTAACCGCAACCACAATGCACGAACCGGCGGATCGCTCAAACGAAAGGCCCGCCGGACGCGAATCCGGCGGGCCTTTGCTTTTGGGCCGCGGTCAGAAGGCTCCGCCTTCTCGACCCGACGCGGCCTGGCGCTTGAGCGCTCAAGCAGCGAGCGACCGCGTCGCGAGCGTCAGCGCCCCGGCTTAGGCCGCCAGTTCCTTCGTCAGGTTCTCGGCGACCTTGTCGAGGAAGCCTTCGGTCGACAGCCACGACTGGGTGTCGCCGACCAGCAGGGCCAGGTCCTTGGTCATGTAGCCGGCCTCGACGGTGTCGACGACGACCTTCTCGAGGGTGTCGGCGAAATTATCGAGGGCCGCGTTGCCGTCCAGCTTGGCGCGGTGCTTGAAGCCGCGGGTCCAGGCGAAGATCGAGGCGATCGAGTTGGTCGAGGTGGCCTCGCCCTTCTGGTGCTGGCGGTAGTGACGGGTCACGGTGCCGTGGGCGGCTTCGGTTTCCAGCACCTTGCCGTCCGGGGTCATCAGGACCGAGGTCATCAGGCCCAGCGAGCCGAAGCCCTGGGCGACGATGTCCGACTGCACGTCGCCGTCGTAGTTCTTGCACGCCCAGACGAAGCCGCCCGACCACTTGATCGCGGCCGCGACCATGTCGTCGATCAGACGGTGCTCGTAGGTCAGGCCGCGGGCCTTGAACTCGGCCGCGTAGTGCTCGTCGAAGACAGCCTGGAAGATGTCCTTGAAGCGGCCGTCGTAGGCTTTCAGGATGGTGTTCTTGGTCGACAGATAGACCGGGTAGTTGCGCTGCAGGCCGTAGGCGAACGAGGCGTGGGCGAACTCGGTGATCGAGGCGTCCAGGTTGTACATGCCCATGGCGACGCCGGCGCCCGGCGACTTGAAGACCTCGTGCTCGATCACCTCGCCGTCGTCGCCGACGAACTTGATCGACAGGGTGCCGGCGCCCGGCATCAGGAAGTCGGTGGCCTTGTACTGGTCGCCGAAGGCGTGACGGCCGACGACGATCGGCTGGGTCCAGCCCGGAACCAGACGGGGCACGTTCGAGCAAATGATCGGCTCACGGAAGACGACGCCGCCCAGGATGTTGCGGATGGTGCCGTTCGGCGACTTCCACATCTTCTTCAGGCCGAACTCCTTCACCCGGGCCTCGTCCGGGGTGATGGTGGCGCACTTCACGCCGACGCCGTGCTTCTGGATGGCGTGGGCCGCGTCGATGGTCACCTGGTCGTCGGTGGCGTCGCGGTTCTCCATGCCCAGGTCGTAGTAGTCCAGCTCCAGGTCCAGGAACGGGAAGACCAGCTTGTCCTTGATCATCTGCCAGATGATGCGGGTCATTTCGTCGCCGTCGATGTCGACGATGGGGTTCTCGACCTTGATCTTGGCCATGCGGATGCTGCCTCTGCCTTAGGGGAATATGAAAGGGTCGGCGGGGGTATAGCCCCGTCTCCCCGGGGCGCAAAGCCCGACCGGGCATGATGCGGGTGATCGCCGTTTACCCTGCCCCGAAAAAGTCTTTCACGGCCAAGGTGAACGCCGGACCGACGGGGCTCGTTGGCCTTTCAGACGTTCGAAGACTGATCAGACGGGGCGCATGACCGATGACGTGGACCAGCTCACGGAGCAATGGATTCTCACCTTCTGCGAGGCCCCGGTTCTCGTCGATCCGGAACTGATGCGCCGCGTCCTCGCTGACTACGAACGCAGGTTGAAGGAGCGGCAGGATGGCCGAGGAACTGCACCCGGGCGACCGGGTCGAGTGGCGACACAGTCAGGGCCGCAGCACCGGAAAGGTGATCCGCAAGGCGACCCGGCCGACCCGCATCAGGGATCACAAGGTCGCCGCCTCGGTGGACCATCCCGAGTACATCGTGGAGAGTGCGAAGACCGGAGCCCGGGCCGCGCACAAACCGTCCAGCCTGCGAAAGCTCTGACCTTCAGGGGGAATACGCCATGCGCGCGATGATCCTGACGACAGCGGCGCTGATCCTTCTGGCCGGTTGCGGCCGGGAGGAGACCGGCGACGCCTCCGGTCCCGCCCGCTCGCCGGACGCGACGGCCACCCCCTCGGCGCCCGCCGTCGCGGAAGCGCCGCCGCCGGCGCCGGAGATGCGGGAGTTCCGCGAATGGCGCGCCGCCTGCGACAACGGCAACGCCTGTGTGGCCTGGGGCGGCTCGGGCGACGGCTGGATCCGGATCGCGATGGACCCCGGACCGGACGCCGCCCCGCGGATATCGGCCGGCAGTTGGGCCTTCGGCGACGCTGACGGCTCGCCGGAGACCCTGGGGCTGAAGATCGACGGGCGCGACTACGCCTTGCGCGGCGGAGCGCGCGACGCCGCGAACGCAGGGACCGCCGCAGACCGTGCGCGCGCCATCCTCGCCGCCCTG
>NZ_JBLYQK010000031.1:0-25907 GCF_048799765.1 Brevundimonas sediminis | reverse complement strand
CAGGGCGGCGGCGGCGGGCGAGGCCCCGCCGGCGGCGACCGCGCGCGTGGCGATCACGGCCGCATCCATGCCGGCGTCGGCGGACAGCACCAGAGCCCGGCGGATCAACTGGGCGTCACGCTCGGGCGCCTTCCAGAAGCGGGCGAGGCGCTGGTGCAGGAACAGGCGGGGGCCCGGTCCGGCGACGGCGTCCACCGCCTCGTCCAGAACGCGGGCGCATTCGATCCGCAGCGCCCCGGCCTCGCGGTCGCTCGTATCAGCGTCCTCATCGGCCCGCCGGGCCAGGGCGGCGAACAGACGGGCGCGGGCCGAGCCGCCGGGGGTGACCCCGACGCGGGGCCGGACCTCGGCGAAGGGATTGCTCTCGCGGGCGGACCAGAGGCGCCGGGCGACGTCCTCGAGCGTGGCGGCGGCGGACAGCTGGACGGCGTCCAGCCCCCGGTAGAAGAGCCGGCCCGAGGCGATGACGCTGACGGAGGAGGCGAGATCGGCCTCGCCGCGCGCGGCCGGCCCGCGCTCCAGCACCTGGGGCGCGTCCCCGTCCTCGACCAGATCGCCGGTCAGGCGGGCGATGTCACGGACGGCGTACAGGCTGCGGCGGGGATCGGCGGGATCCGGACGGGCGGCGATGCGGCCGCGGCTGACATAGGCATAGAGGGTCTGGGCCTTGACCCCCAGCCGGTCCAAGGCCTCTCCGCGTCCGATCCAGCGCTTGCCGGTCGCTTCCATCGGCATCCCCCCGGCTGAACTTACATTCCGGAAACCATAATGGGAGGGGACCATGCGGCCGTTTCATGACGAACGTCCTAACGCCGGTATGCACGATGTCTTGGCAGGGACACGGGATTCCGCGACAAGACGGCCCATGACCGCCTCCTCCCCCGAAGACGTTCACGCCGCGACCCGGGACGTCACGCGCCTGTCGGTCGCGGTCGCCGTCATCCTGATCGTTCTGAAGGCCTTTGCGCTGGGCGCGTCCGGGTCGGTGTCGATCCTGGCGTCGCTGGGAGATTCGGCCCTGGACCTGATCGCGTCGCTGGCGACCTTCTTCGCCGTGCGCTGGGCCGCCGCCCCGCCCGATGACGACCACCGCTTCGGGCACGGCAAGGGCGAGGCCATGGCCGCCCTGGTGCAGGCGGGCCTGATCTTCGCCTCGGCCGTCTTCATCGGCTGGGAGGCGATCCAGCGCCTGTTCGATCCCCGGCCGGTCAGCGCGGGCTGGACCGGGATCGTGGTCACCCTCGTGGCCATGGCCCTGACCGGCTGGCTGGTCTGGCGGCAGAGCCGGGCGATCCGGCTGAGCGGGTCGACCGCCGTGGCCGCCGACCGGGCCCATTACGTCTCGGACCTGGCGGCCAATCTGGTGGTGCTGATCGGCGTGGCCTCGGGCGCCTATCTGGCCGCACCCGGCCTGGACGCCGCGGCGGGCCTGGTGGTCGCGGTCTGGCTGTTCTGGGGCGCGATCGGCGTGCTGAAGGGCGCGGCGGACGAGCTGCTGGACCGGGCCGCCTCGGACTCCGACCGGGCGACCATCACCACCGCCGTCCTGTCCGACCCCCGGATCAGCGGCCTGCACCGGCTGCGCACCCGCCAGTCGGGGCCGGTCATGACCATCCAGATGCATGTCGACATGGCCCCGACCCTGACCCTGGCCGAGGCCCACGACATCCTGGAGGCGGCGGAGGGCCGGCTGCTGGCGCTCTGGCCGCGCGCCGACATCCTGATCCATCCCGACCCGCGCGGGCCGCTGCCCGTCGAGGCGCCGAAAAAAGCGGTCGATACGCCCTCGACCGGAGCGGATGGCTAACGCCCGTTTAACGGCCCCGGGTGCAAGGATCGGCGGATGTCCGTCTCCGTCCTCTTCCACTTCCCCTTCGATCCCGCCTCGCGCGCCGCGCGACTGGCGTTGGGCGAGGCCAAGGTCGCGTTCGAGGAGAACGCGGTGAAGCCGTGGGAGCCGGACTGCCCCGTCCTGACCCTGAACCCGTCGGGCATGACGCCGGTGCTGCAGACCACGGCCAACAGCCGGGTCCTGACCGTGTGCGAACAGTCGGCCATCCTGGGCTGGCTGGAGGACCGGAGCCGCGAGCCCTTCCTGATGCCGGCCGATCCGTTCGAGCGCGCCGAGACCCGCCGCCTGGTGGGATGGTTCGACGGCCGTTTCCACGACGAGGTCAACGCCGTCCTGCTGCACGAGCGGATGGAGAAGCCCCTGCTGCGGCTGGGGCCGCCCGAGGCGCGGGCGCTGCGGGCCGGACGCGAGGCGCTGAAACACCATCTGACGATGCTGGAGGCGCTTCTGGCCGAGCGGGACTGGCTGGCCGGACGACGGATGAGCCGGGCCGACATCGTCGCGGCCGCCCATCTGTCGGTGCTGGACTATTTCAGCGAGATCGGCTGGGCGAACTATCCGGGCCTGAAGACCTGGTACATGAAGCTGAAATCCCGCCCCTGTTTCCGGACGCTGCTCTCTGACCGCTTCCCAGGGGTGGCCCCGGCGGGCCATTATACCGACCTCGATTTCTGAGGTGGGGCGATCATGAAGATTCTGGCTTGCGGTCTGACGGCCGCGCTTCTGCTGTGCGCGGGCGCGGCGCAGGCCGGCCCGGCGCCGGCGACGGTTCCGGCGACCGTGCAGGACCAGCCGGCGGAGCTGGACGCGCTTCAGCGGTGGCTGGCCGATGTCAGCACCTGGTCGCTCGGCTACGACACCCTGACGCACGCCTCGCTCGAGAACCTGAGCTGGATGGTCGACAGCGCCGGGACCCTGGTGCTGAAGCTGGACGCCGGCGGGCCGGCCGCCGCCACGCCCTGGGCGACGCAGTGGGCCGCCGAGGCGCGCGACCGTCTGGCGCGGGAGCGCGACATCTATACCGGCCTGTCGCCGCATGCTCCGCCCCTGCCGGCCAACATTCCGATGACCCCCGAGCTGCGCCGGCGGCTCGAAAGCATCAGCCAGATGTCGGACCAGGTCGGCTCCATGATGCTGGCGGTCCAGGGCGCTTCCGATCGCTACATCACGGTCATGACCGAGGCGGCGGCGGGACGGGACCCGGGCCTGAAGGCGCTGGAGGGCGGTCGACTGGGACTGATCATCGCCCAGCTCGACGCCGAGAACACCATGATCCGCGCCTCCTCGGGCGGCCTGACCGGACCGAACCTGCATTTCGCCCGGGCCCAGATGGCGATGAACGGCGGGCTGAAGACCTGGTTGATGCACAACCAGCGTCTGTTCACCGGCCAGTCGGTCGACACCGCCGCCACGCTCGCCGACCTGAACCGCAGCAGCGCCGAGATGCGCAGCGAAATCGCCTCGATGCGCCAGACCATCATCTCCACCCGGACCCAGATCCGGGAGTCCGGGATGGGCGGCACGCCCTTCGCCGACGTGCTGATGCAGGTGCTGCTCACCCTTGAGGAAAGCGCGACGGTCGAGAGCCGGCTGGCGGACACGCTCGATTCCCTGAAGTCGGCGCTCGCCTCGGGCGATGAGACGGCCGACGACGCGATCGGCGCCTCCATCGCGGCCCTGACCGACGAGCGGATGCGGATCGATGTCGCCCGACGGGAGCTGCTCGCCCGCAACGCCCGCTGAGGCCGATCATGGCCGACCTCCGCGCCCGTATTCGCGACGCCGCCGCAGACCTCGGCTTCGGGGTCTGCCGGTTCGCCTCGGCCTCGGAGCCGTGGAGCGCGGGGGAGCGGCTGGCGCATTTCGTCGAGGCCGGACGGCACGGCGAGATGGGCTGGATGGAGACGACGCTGGAGCGGCGCGCCCACCCGACCGCCATGTGGGACGGGGCGAGGACGGCGATCGTGCTGGGGCTGAACTACGGACCTGAAACCGATCCCCTGCCCGAGCTTGAGGACCGGTCGAACGGCTACATCTCGGTCTATGCCCGGGGCGACGACTATCACGAGGTGATCAAGGGCCGGCTGAAGACGCTGGCCGGGCAGGTGGCGGCGAAGACCGGCGAGGACGTGAAGGTGTTCGTGGACACCGCCCCGCTGATGGAGAAACCGTTGGCGCAGCGGGCGGGCGTGGGCTGGCAGGGCAAGCACACCAATCTGCTGTCGCGGAGCCACGGCAACTGGCTGTTCCTGGGGGTGATCCTGAGCGCGGCGGAGATGGAGCCGGACGCGCCGGAGACCGAGCATTGCGGCCGTTGCACCGCCTGTCTGGACGCCTGTCCGACGAACGCCTTTCCCGCCCCGTTCCAGCTGGATGCGCGGCGGTGCCTGTCCTACCTGACCATCGAGTTCGCCGGGCCGTGGCCGGAGGAGTTCCGCGAGGCGACGGGCAGCCGGATCTACGGCTGCGACGACTGTCTGGCGACCTGCCCGTGGAACAAGTTCGCGGCGGCGGCCAGCGAAAGCCGGGTGCAGGCGCGCGAGGCGCTGGTCTCGCCCCGGCTGGCCGATCTGGCGGCGCTGGACGACGCCGCCTTCCGGGCGCTGTTCTCGAAGAGCCCGGTCAAGCGGATCGGGCGCAACCGCTTCGTGCGCAATGTGCTGTACGCCGTCGGCAACAGCGGGGACGCCGCGCTGATCCCGTCGGCGCAGGCGCTGACGGACGATCCCGATCCCGTGGTGCGGGACGCGGCGGCATGGGCCCTGGGGCGGCTGAAGCGGAAGCCGGACGCGCCCCGGCCCTAGATTCGGATTGCCGCCCCGGGACGTTCGGGTCATCGTTCCGCAACCGAACCTTCGACGGGGCCTTCGATGAGAGTTCTGATCGTGCTCGCGGCGTTGACCCTGCTCGGCGGCTGCGCGGTCGGCTGGCCCGACACGGCATTGTACGAGGGTATACCGCAGCCGGAAGGGCCGGGGTCAAACTCGACCAACCCGGCGGACCGCCCGACCAATGTGATGTTGCGCCAACGCACGCAGCGACTGTTCCCGGCAGGCAGCCCGGAAGCGCCCTTGCTGGACTGGCTCGCCACCCAGAAGATGAGCGTGCGCCGGTACCCAGATCAGGACGGCGGCGTGCGCGGCAGCGGCGTGCGCTACCTCGGGAGCTGGCCCTGTAACCGGAGCGTCCGCGTCACGTGGACCGCCTCCAGCACCGGGGTGATCGAGACGATCACCGCCGACGAGGGCGACACCGGCTGCTTCTGAGCCGGTTCATCCGTTCGCGGTGCGGGGGCCGATCGGGCCGCCGCCGGGCGCGCGGGCGATGTCGAGCAGCTTGAGCCGGAAGACCAGCACGCTGTTGGCCGGAATCTTCGGCGACGAGCGCTCGCCGTAGCCCTTGTCGGCGGGCAGGTAGATCACCCATTCGTCGCCGACCTTCATGTGCTGCAGGGCCTCGGTCCAGCCGCTGACGACCTGGTCGAGGGTGAGGACGGCGGGAGCCCCGCGCTCATAGGAGCTGTCGAAGACCGAGCCGTCGATCAGCGAGCCTTCATAGTCGACACGGACCAGATCGTTGCCGTCGGGGCTTTCGCCGCCGGCGGGGCCGGACTGGACGACCTTGTACTGGATGCCGCCGGGCAGGGTGCGGACACCCTCGGCGGAGGCGTTCTGCGCGAGGAAGGCCTGACCGGCCTTGAGGTTGGCCTCGGCGTCGGCGCTGTTGACCTCGGGCCCGCGATTGCAGGCGGCCAGGGCCGCGACCATGGCCAGCGCCGCGGCACCCCTAACCCATCCGGAGTTCATAGCCCGCACCTTCAAGTCCCTGTCTGATTTCGTCGGCGTGCGCCTCGCCGCGGGTCTCGACCATGATGTCGAACTCCGCGCCCTTGGCCGGCACGTCGAGCGCCAGCCGGTTATGGACCACGTCTATGATGTTTCCGCCAAGCCCGCCGATGACGGCGCTCATTTTCGACAGCATGCCCGGACGGTCGTCGCCGAGGATGCGATAGACGACCAGCCGCTTTTCGCGCACCAGCTCGCGGTTCAGCACCACGGCCAGCATGCGGGCGTCGATGTTGCCGCCGGTCAGCTCGATGCCGACCTTCAGGCCCCTGAATTTGTCCGGATAGGCCAGCATGGCCGCCAGGCCGCCGGCGCCGGCGCCCTCGGCCACGGTGCGCTCAAGGGTGGCGAGGAAGGCGACGGCCTTTTCGAAATCGGCGTCCTCGCAGACCAGGACCTCGTCGACCAGTCCGTCCGCGATGGCGAAGGGGATGTCGCCCACGGCCTTGATGGCGATGCCCTCGGCGATGGTCTGGCCGCCGCATTTGGGCGCCTGACCCTGACGGCGGGCGTTGAACGAGGGATACATGGCCGCCTCGACCCCGACGATGCGGATCGACGGCTTCAGCGTCCTGGCCGCCAGCGCCGAGCCGGCGATCAGCCCGCCGCCGCCGATGGGAATGATGAGGACGTCGAGGTCCGGCGCATCCTCCATGAATTCCAGACCGCAGACGCCCTGGCCGGCGACGATTCCCTCGTCATCGAAGGCCGAGACGAAGACGAAGCCCTCCTCGTCACGGAGGCGGTGGGCCTCCTCGGTGGAGCCGGAGAAGTCCAGGCCCTTGATGACCACGGCGGCGCCGTGCTGGCGGGTGCCGTCGATCTTCACGAAGGGGGTGCCCTCCGGCATGACGATGGTGACCGGAATGCCCAGACGGCCGCCGTGGTAGGCCAGGGCCTGGGCGTGGTTGCCCGCGCTGGCGGCGACGACGCCGCGCTTGCGCTCTTCCGGCGTCAGCTGGAGCAGGCGGTTCAGCGCCCCGCGCTCCTTGAAGCTGCCGGTGAAATGCAGGTTGTCGAACTTGATCCAGACCTCCGCGCCCGTCAGCTGGGACAGGCGGCGGGAGTAGCGGACCGGCGTGCGGTCGACCTGACCGGCGATGCGGTCCCGCGCGGCCAGAATATCGTCAAACGTGACTGTCATGGACGTCCCCTATAGCCGGTCTCGCGCCGGATTTGTGGCGCGCTTGTGGACTACGGTCCAAACGGTCGCAACCTTGACCTTATCGCGGCGTTGAGCGTCTGATCCGACGTTCGACCCGCGTCTGCACGGAGAGAGCTGATGTCCATCACCCGGTCCCTGTCGATCCTCGCCACCGTGGCCGCCGCCGCGGGTTCGCTGGCCGCCTGCGCCACCGGCCCGACCGGACCGGTCGCCCCCGCCGGCCCCGCGCCGTTCAACGCGTCCGATTTCAACTGGTCGACCGCCTCGGGCCGCGCCTCGATCGAAGGACGAATCGATTTTCGTCGCGAGGGGCAGGCCTACGCCTGCACCGGCTCGGTCGCCCTGACCCCGGACACCCCCTACACCCGCGCCCGCTTCCGCACCCTGTACGGCTCGACCGACCGCGCCGCCGTGCCGGAAGCCGTGGTGCGCGCCCGCACCGTGTCCGATCCGAACGCCGACTATCGCGGCTTCGTGCGTTCGGCGACCTGCAGCGACGGCCGGTTCATGTTCAGCGGCCTGCCCTCGGGCGGCTGGTTCATCATCGCCCCGGTGAGCGCCGGGGGAGACCGGGTGGTGCTGATGCGTCGCGTGGACACCCGCAACGGACGGATCGCCGTCACCCTGCCCTGAGTGAGTCCAGTTCCCCCTTTCGAGGCCGCGTATCGGGCCGCCCCGGAGAGTTAACCATGCGAGCCCCCGCCCTCCTCCTCGTCGCCGCCCTGGCCCTGCCCGCGACCCTGACCGCCACCACCGCGACGGCGCAGAGCTGGCAGGACGGCTACGGCCATGAGTACGGCCGCAGCGGCTATTCCGCCCATGAGCCGGACGGGGGGCGCTACTACACGCCGCGCTACAGCTCGAACGCGGTCCCCTCGCGTTTTGACTGGCGCAGCCAGCTGGACCGGCCGGGCGACTACCGCTGCGACCGCTTCTGGGACGCGAGCCGGGACGACTGCGGCGACCGCTGGCGGGACCAGCGCCGCCGGGTCAGCACCGAGGCGCGCAGCGAGTACCGCGCGCTGGCCGGATACGGGCATGGCGACGGTTACGGCTACCAGGGCTATCGCTACAGCGGTTACGGCTATGGCTATGGCTACGGCGGGTACGGGCATGGACCGCGCCGGGGCTACGGGTCGCAGGCGGGCTATGGCTACGGCTACGGCCACAGCGCGGGCGGCACGACCTATCAGGGCGCCTACGGGCGGCCGGATGTGGTGTTCCCGGGCGGCGGTTCGGCCCACTCCGGTTACGCCGGCGGCGCGCGCGACGCCCGCCGGATCGACTGGTGCCGGGCGACCTACCGGTCCTACGACCCGCGCAGCGGCTATTACCGCGCCTTCAGCGGCCGCCTGGTCTGGTGCGGCTGACCACAAGCCAAGCCATTGAAGAACGGACAATGTTCGTCCGATCACGGATGTGTGGGTGAGCGGCGTTCGCCATTTTTTCGCCCGCTCGGACCCGCTTCGCTCAGTCTTCGCCCGACAGGGGCGCGGTCGAGGGGAGCGTCATGTCCCAGCACAACATCTCGGGCTCCGAAGTCTTCGGGCCCAAGCCTTTCGTCATCCTGCGCGGGGTGAGGTCCAGCGGCCTGCGCCGCCGCAAGTCCGCGCGCCTGCTCGGCGCCTTCATCGCCGGCGCGGTGGTGACGCTGGTCGGTGGCGCGGTGGCCGTGGCCGCGATGGTTGGGCCAAACCTCTTTGGCTAAAGCCAAAGAGGTTTGATTTCTTTTGGGCCGCGGTCGTCGGCCCTTCGGGACCTCCCGACCCGACGCGGCCTGGCGCTTCGCGCAGGCTGATCGTCGGACATCGTATAGCGATGCTTCAAGACAGGGCGTGCGCGTAGCGCCAGGCCGCGTCGGGTCGAGAAGGCGGAGCCCTTCTGACCGCGGCCCAGAATTATGCCAGCCAGACCATCCGGCGGGTTTGCGCATCCTCGCCGCGGGCCCGGCTGAAGCCGCTGCGCAGCTCGCCCGTGTACAGGAAGCCCGCCTTCTCCAGCACGCGACCGGAGGCGGGGTTGTCGGCGAAATGGCCGGCGACCATGGCGCGGCGCTTCCACTTGCGGCTGGCCCAGGCCAGACCGGCCTCCAGCGCCTCGGTGGCGTAGCCCCGGCCCCAGAAGGGGCGACCGATCCAGTAGCCGACCTCGGGCCCCACATCGCCGTCCTCGAACAGGCCGATGACGCCGACGGGACCGTGGTCCTCGTGCTCGATCAGGAAGGTCCGCGCCCTGGCCGGATCCTGCCCCTGCACATTCAGGACGAAGGCTTCCGCGTCGTCCACGGAGAAGGGATGGGGCATCCGCAGGGTCATGCGGGCGATGTCGGCGTCATTGGCCAGGGCGGCCAGACGGGTGACGTCCTGGGCCTGCGGGGCGCGCAGGGCCAGACGCCGCGTCTCGACGACGGGGGAGGGTTCGATCACGCACATGACACGCCTCATTCGGAACTCACCGCCTCCTTGGAGGGCTCGGGCGGTGTTCGAGGCGGGGAAACGAAAAAGGGAGCCTGGTGATCCAGACTCCCCGCGGAATATTTTCCCTGGTCCGGATCGGGGCCCTTGGGCCGACGCGATCCGGGGATTTCCGTTTCGCGTTACTCGGCGGCCGCGGCCTGCTGGGCGTCGTCGTTGGCGGCGAGAATCGACACGTAACAACGGCCACCACGTTTGGTGGTGAATTTCACAGCGCCGTTGGTGAGCGCGAACAGGGTGTGGTCGCGACCCATGCCCATGTTGTCACCCGGGTGGAAGGTGGTGCCGCGCTGACGCACGATGATGTTGCCGGCCAGCACGCGCTCGCCGCCGAACTTCTTCACGCCGAGGCGCTTCGACTCGGAGTCGCGACCGTTGCGCGACGAACCGCCGGATTTCTTGTGAGCCATCGTAACTCTCTTCGGTTTGCACCCGGCTCCCTCAGGCGCCCGGTACCGTCATTCTATCACAGTCGCGCCCGAAAGGCGCGGGTTCGAACTCTTAGGCTTCTTCGGTCGAAGCGGCGGCGGCCTTCTTGGCCGGGGCCTTCTTGGCCGAGGCCTTCTTCGCAGCCGGAGCCTTGGCGGCCTTGGCCGGCTTGGCTTCTTCAGCGGCGGCCTCGACGCGCGGGGCCAGGCCACGGGCGCGGGCGTTCATCTCGGCCTTGGTGAGCAGCGAGGTTTCGCCGTCCCACTTGGCCTTTTCGCCGGCGCCTTCGATGCCGGTGATGCGCAGGACCGATTCCATCTGGCGGTGGCCGTTGGTGCGGCGGTAGCCCTGACGACGGATCTTCTTGAAGATCTTGATCTTCTCACCCTTGCGGGTCTCGACCAGCGTCGCGGCGACCGAAGCGCCGTCGATCAGCGGAGCGCCGACGGTGACGCCCTTGTCGCCGCCCAGCATGAGAACTTCACCGAAGTTGACGGCAGCGCCAGCGTCGCCATCGAGCTTTTCGACCACGATCACGTCGCCCGGTTGGACCCGGTACTGCTTGCCGCCGGTCTTGATCACCGCGTACATGTTGAAGCCTCAGCGTAACGCAAAAAGAATAGCGCCCGCGGGGACCCCCGGCGGGCGAAGAGCGGCGACATATACGGAAGGCCTCCCCGGAGTCAACGCGGACGGGCGAAAAAGCGACTCCCGGAGCGATGCGGACAGGCGACCCGGCCCGGAACCGCGAGGCCCGCGACGGCCTTTTCTCCTCGACCGTTACAAAATAACAGGATACAGGGCGCCCATGTCGCCGCCGGACCTTCAAACGCCGCTTCTGCTTTCCCTGCTGGGCGGGGCCTTTGTGACGGCCTTCCTGCACGCGGCCCTGCCGACCCACTGGCTGCCCTTCGTCCTGGTCGGAAAGGCCCAGCGCTGGCCCCTGCCGCGCGTCCTGGGCGCGGTCGCCGCGGCGGGTTTCGCCCATATCGCCGTCACCGCCCTGGTCGGCGGCCTGATCGTCCTGGCCGGTCTGGCGCTCGACCGCTGGCTGGCCGGGGTGCTGCCGCATCTGGCGGCGGTGCTGCTGTTCCTGTTCGGCGCCTTCTATCTGGCGCGGGCGACCCTGATGAAGATGCAGCCGGCGACCGGTCCGGATCTGGAGACGCCCGAGCCCCGGGTCTCGGATTCCGCGGCCTTCTGGGGACTGGTGGCCATGCTGGCGGTGTCGCCGGGCGAGGTTCTGCTGCCGCTTTATCTGGCGCAGGCGACGGAGGGGCTGGCGGTTCTGGGGATCATGACCTTCGCCTTTCTTCTGGGGACGGTCCTCGGCATGGCGGTGTTCACCATCATCGCGCACGCGGGCTATTCGGTCCTGCGGCTGGAGCGGTGGGCCCGGTACGAGAGCATCGTCCTGGGCGTGGCCCTGATCACCATCGGTCTGCTGGTCGCCTCCCACACCCATGCGGAGACCCGCGACGCCCACAGCCGCGCCACTCCCGCCGCCGTCGCCCTTCCCCACCCGGGCCACGCCCACTAGGCTTTCGCCATGGCCCACGACCACCCGCACTCTTCCGCCAAGCCCGATCGGGACCCCGACCACGGGTGCGGCCATGATCACGGCCATGATCACGGGCATGGGCATGGGCATGGGCATGGACACGACCATGGCCATCATCACGGGATCGGCGGCCACCATCACGGGCCGGTGGACACCGGCGACTGGCGCTATGCGGTCGGGCTGATCATCAATCTGGCCTTTGTGGCGATCGAGTTCGGGGCCGGGATCATCAGCGGCTCAACGGCCCTGATGGCCGACGCGGGGCATAATCTGTCGGATGTGCTGGGACTGGCCATGGCCGGGGGCGCCGCCTGGCTGGCGCGGCGGGCGGCGGGGACGGCCCGCACCTACGGCTACGGCAAGGCGACCGTGCTGGCGGCCCTGTTCAACGCCCTGCTGCTGATCTTCGCCTGCGGGGCCATCGCCTTCGAGGCCGTGCGCCGTTTCGCCGAGCCCGCCCCGGTCGGCTCGACCACCATCATGATCGTCGCGGGCATCGGCTTCGTCATCAATCTGGGCACGGCCCTGCTGTTCATGAAGGACCAGCACAAGGACCTGAACGTGCGCGGCGCCTATCTGCACATGATGGCCGACGCGGCGGTGTCGATCGGCGTGGTCATCGCCGGCGGCGCCATCCTGCTGACCGGCTGGTCGATCATCGACCCGATCGTCAGCCTCCTGATCGTCGTGGTGATCATGGTCGGGACCTGGGGCCTGCTGAAGGACTCGGTCAATCTGGCGCTGGACGCCGCCCCGCGCGGGGTGGACGTGGACGCGGTGCGCGCCGCCTTCCTGGCCCTGCCGGGGGTGAAGGCGGTGCACGACCTGCACGTCTGGGGCCTGTCGACCACCGACACCGCCCTGACGGCCCATCTGGTGCATGACCGCCCGGACGCCGACACCCTGCTGATCGAGGCCCAGACCCTGGCCCGCAAGCGGTTCGAGATCAGCCACACGACACTGCAGCTGGAAAGCGGCGTCCTGCCGGATTGCCCGGACTGCTGACGGGAGGGCGTAGGGCTTGGGAATTAGGAATTAGTCGGACGGCGGGTCGAGCCGGCGTCCGCGCCAGCCCCGGCCTCCCTGATTCCTAATTCCCAAGCCCTACGCCCTCCCTTCACAAACGCCCCCTGACACGCCATTTGCCGCCCATGACCGACATCGCCTCCGCTTCCGACAAGATCCCCGTCACCGTGCTCACCGGCTATCTCGGCGCCGGGAAGACGACGCTGCTGAACCGCATCCTCACCGAGGATCACGGCAAGCGGTACGCCGTCATCGTCAACGAGTTCGGCGAGATCGGCATCGACAACGATCTGGTGGTCGGCGCCGACGAGGACGTGTTCGAGATGAACAACGGCTGCGTCTGCTGCACGGTGCGCGGCGACCTGATCCGGGTGGTCTCGGGCCTGATGAAGCGGCAGCGTCCGGGCAAGCCCGCCTTCGACGCCATCATCGTGGAGACGACCGGCCTGGCCGACCCCGGCCCGGTGGCCCAGACCTTCTTCGTGGACGACGAGGTCAAGGCCAAGACCCGGCTGGACAGCGTCACGGCCCTGGTGGACGCCAAGCATGTGATGGCGCGGCTGGACGACTCGAAGGAGGCCCGCGAGCAGGTGGCCTTCGCCGACCGCATCATCCTGAACAAGGTGGACCTCGTGTCGGGCGATGAGCTGGCCGAGGTGGAAAGCCGCCTGCGCGCGCTGAACCCGCTGGCCCCGATCACCCGCGCCGAGCGCTCGAACGTGCCGCTGGACGAGGTGCTGGGCGTGCATGGCTTCGATCTGGACCGGATCACCGAGGTCCGCCCGGACTTCGTCAATCCGCCGCACGGCGCCGACGGTCATGTGCACGACGAGCACTGCGGTCATGATCACGGGGGCCACGACCATCACCATCATGACCATGATCACCACGATCATGACCATGGACATGATCATCACCACGGCGCGCGCGGCCATGCGCACGAGGACGACATCAAGGGCATCGCCCTGTCTCTGGACCGTCCGATGGACGGGCAGAAATTCACCCGCTGGCTGGACCAGCTGCTGGGCGAGCAGGGTCAGAACATCCTGCGCGCCAAGGGCATCATCGAGGTGGCCGGCGAGGACCGCCGTCTGGTCTTCCAGGCCGTGCACATGATCCTGGAAGGTGACCTGCAGAAGCCCTGGGGCGACAAGGAGCGCCGCTGGAGCCGCGCCGTCTTCATCGGTCGCGATCTGGACGAGGCCGCCCTGCGCGCCGGATTCGAGAGCTGCGCGGCCTGATCCGCCGGCGCGGGCGTCAGTCCGCGCAGACGTGCCCGATCACAAGGATCTGGCCGGGGTCCGAAGCGGTCTCCAGCGTCGCCTCGCGGTGACGCGCCTGGGCGAAGCCCCGGTTGAGGCTGTAGAGCTCCACATCGCCCGTACCGATGGTCGAGGCCGCGCAGTCCACGACGGTCTCGGCCACGATGACGTTCGGGGTGTCCCCGTCCGGCGCGGGCGGCACCTCGGCCTTGAGCAGGAAGCGAACCGTGGGGCCGTCGCGGGTGAGGCTGGACGGCAGGATGGAATAGGTGGCGCCGCCGCCGGTCCCGATCCCGACCCAGGCCGGATCGGTCGGCGCGGTCAGCACCGCCTGCGCCGAGGCGGCGCCCGCCATGGCGAGGGCGGCGGCCAGCACGGTCGGAAGGACCGCAAACCTGCACAACATGACGATGATCTCCCGGGTTTCCGAACCGTCTCCCGCCGCAATGCGGGCGTCAAGCGACGCCACCGTTGACCGCGCCGCACGGGCCTCTATGTCAGTCGCCATGACCACCTTCCAGTTCGACGCCCAGCCCACCGCCGCCCTGTTCGAGAAGGACGGCGCCGTGTTCGCCCTCGGCGACGGGGCGGTGCGGTTCGAGGACGGCGCCTTCAGCATCGCCCATGACGGCGCGATCCTGTGCGCCTGCGTGCATCCGTCGGGCGAGGGGATCGTCACGGGCGGCGACGACGGGCGGGTGATCTGGCACCGCAAGGGCGAGGCCGGCCTGCTGGCCACGGCCAAGGGCTGGATCGACGCCATCGACGCCTCGGCGGAGAGCGGGCTGATCGCCTTCTCCTCGGGCCGGACCCTGTCGGTGATCGACGCCCGCGACCCGCATTTCCGCCGCGACTTCCAGCACGAACGCACCGTCTCGGGCGTGGCCTTCGAGCCGAAGGGCCGACGGATCGCCACCTCGACCTACGGCGGCGCCGCCCTGTGGTTCGCGCGGATCGCCGAACAGAAGCCGACGTTGCTGAAGTGGGCAGGGTCGCACACCAGCGTCGCCTTCTCGCCGGACGGGGCCTTCATCATCACCGCCATGCAGGACAACCAGCTGCACGGCTGGCGGATCAAGGACCAGAAGAACCTGCGAATGGGCGGCTACCCCGGCAAGGTGAAGTCGGTCAGCTTCCTGTCGAAGGGGCAGCTGATGGCGACCTCGGGCGCGCAGGGCGCGGTGCTGTGGCCCTTCGTGGGCAGCAACGGCCCGATGGGCAAGGAGGCCACGGAGATCGGCTATGACGAGGGCAGCCTGGTGGCCCTGGTCGCCTCGACGCCGACGTCCGGCCTGCTGGCGGCGGGCCTGAACGACGGCCGGGTCTGGCTGGCCGACCCCGCCGGACAGGGCCTGAACTTCCTCAAGGCCGACAAGGGCGCGGCGATCGTGGCCCTGCGCCTGAGCGACGACGCCCGTCGCGTGGCCTGGGCCGATGAGGACGGACACGCCGGCGTGTTCCAGACCTGAAAGCGGTTACCGCACGAACAGTGCGGAAATTCAGCTTGAGAGTGCACGATCATTTCTGATGATCGTTGTTCTTCGAGTGAAATAACCATTTTTACGCGCAATGTTGCGAATCACACCTTTAGGATGCATTAGGTAATTTGCCCTATACCGGGCTTCATGACGCATTCCACTTCCGTTCCTGGTTTCCTGGGGCTGGACGTTCCGCCCCGCAGAGAGGCCCCCGCGCATCCCCGACCCCGGCCGGTCTCCATAGCCGACCTGTCGCCGGAGGAGTGGCGGATCATCGCCCTGGCCGAATGTCCGACGACGCGTCGGTCCATGGCGGACATGATCGCCCACTCCCTGACCGGCGCCGGAAAGGCGTCGTCATGCCGCGCCCGCTGAGAACCGATATCCTGAGCTGTCGCCGCGGCGGGGCCGCGGTCGAGTTCGCCATCCTTGCGCCCGCCCTGCTGGCGCTGGTCGCCGGCGGCGTCTTCTACAGCCGCTGGTTCACCGTCGCCTCCCAGACCCAGAACCTCGCCAGCGACGGCGCCCGGGCGGCGGTCGCGGGGCTGGATGACGCGGAGCGCGAGACCATCGTCGACGGCCTGATGACCGGCGCCCTGGTGCGCGTGCCGCTGGAGAACGGTTCGACGCGGACCTGGAGCGTGGCCCGCGACGGCGATCTGTACACCGTCACCGTGACGACCACCCTGCCCGACTACGATCTGGCGCGTCTGGTGCCGATGCCGGACCCCAATGTGGTGCGCTCGGCCGTGGTCGTGATCCCGGAGCCCGCGTCATGATCGGTTTTCTGAAACGTCTCGCCGGCGACCGCCGCGGCGGGGTCGGCGCCCTGTCCGTTCTGGTCTCCGTGCTGGTGGTCACCGGCACGGCGGCGACCGTCGACGCCGCCTCGGTCCATTTCCGCGCCCGCGCCCTGCAGGGGCTGGCCGACACCGCCGCCGTCTCGGCCGCCAGCAATCTGGGAACCGCCGAAACCACCGTCCAGCGCGTGCTGAACCTCAAGGAGTCCGCCGCCCGCATCGAAACCGTGGCCCTGGGGCAGTATCACCGGCGCGCGGACGTCCCGATCGCAGACCGGTTCAACGCGACCGCGACGGAGCAGGACGCCGTCCGGGTGGTGCTGGAAGAGGATGTGAACCTGTTCTTCGGCTCGGTGCTGGGCATTGACGCGATCCGGGTGCGCAAGGCCGCCGTCGCCATCCGCCCCGCCCGGGACACCGCCGCCTTCTCGATCGGCTCGCGCCTGCTGGCGCTGGACCCGCCGCTGGTCAATTCCCTGCTGAGCCAGCTGATCGGCCGCGAGGTCCAGCTGACGGCCCTGTCCTATGACAGCCTGCTGAGCTCCAGCCTGGACGTGGACGCCCTGCTGCAGGACCTGACTCAAAGCCTGTCGGTGGACGATCGCGACTCCCTGCTGGCCCACACTGTTTCCCTGCAGCGCCTGGTCAATTCCATGGCCAATGTCACCACCGGTCAGACCCGCGTGGCCCTGCAGAGCCTGTCGACCACCCTGGGGACGGCCCCGGCCCGCAACCTGCGCCTGGACGCCCTGATCGACGTCGCGCCGGGGGTGACCGGGACGGTCAACGCCAAGGTCCCGGTCTGGGACCTGCTGAACGCCGCCCTCGGCGAGGCCGTCGGCCCCAAGACCGTCGAGCTGGACGTCAACGTGAACTCGCCCGTCACCGCCAAGGTGCGGGTCGCGATCGGCGAACGCGAGCAGAAGTCCGCCTGGCTGACCATCGCCCGGGACGGCACGACGATCGTCCGCACCGCCCAGGCCCGGCTGCACGTCGATGTGACCACCCTGAACCTGACCGGCATCGGCAAGGTTCACCTGCCCGTCTATGCGGAGGTGGCCAGCGGAAAGGCCGCCCTCGCCGCCATCGACTGCGGGGCCGACACCTTCGACGTCACCGCCCGCTCCGGCGTGGCCAGCGTTGCGCTGGGCGAGATCGAGTCGAGCCGACTCTCGGACTTTTCACGCGACGCCGCCCTGACCCCCGCCGCCATCCTGGACAGCAGCGTGGTCAAGGTGCGGGCCGCCGCCCGGATCAATGTGGCCGACTCCGGCGACCGGACGCTGAAATTCAACCGGGCCGACATCGACGCCCTGTCGCCGAAAACCATCGGCTCCGGGAGTGTTCTGGCCTCGACCATCGGCAGTCTGGCCGCCAACACCAGCCTGGACATCCAGCTGCTGGGACTGGGCATCGCCCTGCCCGGCCTGCCGGGCCAGCTGCGCACCATCCTGGGCGATCTGGTCAGCCCGCTGGACGCCGTGCTGGAGCAGGTCATGCAGCTGCTGGGACTCGGCATCGGCGAAGCGGACATCCGCCCCGCGGGGCTGCAGTGCGGTCACCGGAGCGCGCCGCCGACCCTGGCCGCCTGAGCCCCCTTGCGTCCACACCGCCGGCCGCCCACCATCGGCGGATGACAGGGGCAACCAAGACCAGACGGCGCCGGCCGATCCTGATCGCGCTGGCGACGTTGGGCGCCCTCGTCCTCGGGGCGGTGGCCCTGTATCGCTTCGTCCCCCCGCCGCAGACCTGGCTGATGACCACCCGCCTGGTCCAGGGCGAGGGCCGCGACTACCGGTGGCGATCGCTGGACGACATCTCGCCCCGGCTGGTGGAGGCGGTGATCGCCTCGGAGGACGCGACCTTCTGCGCCCATCACGGCTTCGACATGAAGGCCATCGAGAAGGCGCTGCAGAACAACGCCCGGACCGAAAAGCGCGGACGCGGCCGCATCCGGGGCGGCTCGACCATCAGCCAGCAGACCGCCAAGAACGTCTTTCTGTGGCCGGGCCGCGACTGGATCCGCAAGGGGCTGGAGGCCGGCTACACGGTCCTGATCGAGACGACCTGGGGCAAACGGCGGATCATGGAAGTCTATCTGAACGTCGCCGAATGGGGCCCGGGCGTCTATGGCGCGGAGGCGGCGGCGCAGCACTGGTACGGCAAGAGCGCGGCCGATCTGACCCCCCGCGAGGCCGCCCGACTGGCGGCCATCCTGCCCTCCCCCCGCCGGTATCAGGCCGCCTCGCCCGGCCCCTATGTCCGCCGCCGCGCCTCGCGGATTCAGGCCGCCATGGGCACGGTCCGCAATGACGGCCTGAACGCCTGCGTCAGCCGTTAACGGCTCCGCTTGACCTTACGGCTCCGCTCCGGTCCCTTGCCGCGCGAGACGCGGCGGGAGGCCGCGAGGAGGACCCCATGAAGCGTACCCTTATGACCGCGACCGCCGTGTGCGCGCTCGCCCTCGGCGTCACCGCCTGCGCCATGAACGCGGCTTCGGACCCGTCCGCCCCGACCACCGCCGCCGCCGCGACCCCGAGCTATCCGGCCACCGCCGAGGGCGCCGCGGCCTTTGTCGCCGACGCCGAGACCCGACTGGCGACCCTGGGCGAGGAGGCCGCGCGCATCCAGTGGACGCGGGCGACCAACATCACCTTCGACACCATGTGGCTGGAGAGCAAGATCAACGCCGAGGTCACCGAGGTCCAGGTGGCGCTGGCCAACCAGGCCGCCGCCTTCAATGACGTCGAGGTCCCGGCCGATGTCCGCCGCAAGCTGAACCTGCTGCGCCTGGGCATCGTCCTGCCGGCGCCGAACCGCCCGGGCGCGGCGGCGGAACTGGCCGATATCACCACCCGGCTGGACTCGACCTACGCCACCGGAAAATTCCAGTTCCAGGGTCGCGAGATCACCCTGGACGAGGCCACCCTCCTGATGGCCGAAAGCCGTGATCCGGCCGAGACCAAGGCCCTGTATGAAGGCTGGCGCACCATCTCGCCGGTGATGGCCGCGGACTATGCCCGCATGGTCGAGATCGCCAATGAGGGCAGCCGGGAGCTGGGCTTCGCCGACACCGGCGCCATGTGGCGCGCCGGCTACGACATGGACCCGGACGCCTTCGCCGCCGAGACCGACCGGCTTTGGGAACAGGTGAAGCCCTTCTATGTGAACCTGCACTGCTATGTGCGCGGCCGCCTGAACGCCAGATACGGCGACGCGGTCCAGCCGGACCACGGCCCGATCCGCGCCGACCTGCTGGGCAATATGTGGTCGCAACAGTGGGGCAACATCTATGACGTCGTGGCCCCGACCGAGGGCGGGCGCAGCAGCTATGACCTGACCAACCTGCTGACCAGCCACGACTATGACGCCACGCGCATGGTGCGGACCGGCGAGGGCTTCTACACCTCGCTGGGTCTCGAGGCCCTGCCCCAGACCTTCTGGGAACGGTCGCAGATCACCCGCCCGCGCGACCGCGAGGTCGTCTGCCACGCCTCGGCCTGGGACCTGGACAACCGCGACGACATCCGCATCAAGATGTGCACCCAGGTGAACGGGGACGACTTCTACACCGTTCACCACGAGCTGGGTCACAACTATTACCAGCGCGCCTACAAGGATCAGCCCTTCCTGTTCAAGAACGGGGCGAACGACGGCTTCCACGAGGCGATCGGCGACTTCGTCGGCCTGTCGGCCCTGACCCCGACCTATCTGAACCAGATCGGCCTGCTGGACACCGTGCCGGGCGAGGAGGAGGACATTCCCTTCCTGCTCAAGATGGCGCTGGACAAGATCGCCTTCCTGCCGTTCGGCCTGATGGTCGACCGCTGGCGCTGGGACGTCTTCTCGGGCGAGACCGATCCGGGCGAGTACAACGCCGCCTGGTCGGCCGACATGCTGAAATACCAGGGTCTTGTTCCGCCGGGACCGCGTCCGGCCAACGCCTTCGATCCGGGCGCCAAATACCACATCCCGGGCAACACCCCGTACACCCGCTATTTCCTGGCCCACATCTACCAGTTCCAGTTCCAGCGCGCGGCCTGCCAGCAGGCGGGCTGGACCGGGCCGCTGCACCGCTGCTCGATCTACGGCAATGAGGAGGTGGGTCGCCGCTTCAACGCCATGCTGGAGATGGGCCAGTCGCGCCCCTGGCCGGAAGCGATGGAAGCCTTCACCGGCGAGCGCGGCAATGACGCCTCGGCGGTGGCGGCCTATTTCGCCCCGCTGAACACCTGGCTGACCCGCCAGAACCAGGGCAAGGACTGCGGCTGGGAGGCCTGACGCTCCCCGCGCGGCGGGGGTCCGGCGGGTCTGACCGCGCCGTTAACCCTCGCCGTTAGCCCTTCCCTTAACCGAACTCCGTCATCCTGACGCCATCACCGTGGGCCGTCTGCGCCCCGCGCGGGACAGGACGACCATGAACCTCGGACAAGGGATCAGCGCGATGACGCGCCGGCTGGGCGGCTTCCTGCGCCGGCTGGCCGACGAGACGCGCGGCAATGTGGCCATGATCTTCGGCCTGAGCCTGCCGGTGCTGATCCTGATGACCGTCGGCGGGGTGGACATCCACCGCGCCTCGACCGTGCGGGTCAACCTGCAGGACGCCCTGGACGCCGCCGCCCTGATCGCCGCCCGGTCGCCCTATTCGACCAACAGCGACATCCAGCGCATCGGCATGGCCGCGCTCAAGGCCAATCTGGCGGCCTATCCCGAAATCCGCCTGCGCGAGGGCGACACCACCTTTGTCCTGAGCAGCGACGACGTGGTCATCGCCAGCGCCAAGGTCGATGTGAAGACCCTGGTCGCCAACATCTTCCTGCCGCCGTACGGCCAGTTCATGGACGACTACATCGCGGTCGGCGCCCACTCCGAGGTCGACCGGTCGTCGAAGAACATCGAGGTGGCGCTGGTGCTGGACATCACCGGCTCGATGAGCGGCAGCAAGATCACCACGCTGAAGGAGGCGGCGACCGACCTCGTGGACACGGTCGTGCAGGCCCAGCAGTCGCCCTACTACTCGCGCATGGCGATCGTGCCCTATTCGATGGGCGTCAATCTGGGCTCGCGCGCCAACGGGGCGCGGGGGACGCCGACCGGGTCCACCAACATCACGGCCGCCGCCTGGACCACGGGCTCGTCGAAGTCGATCTCCAACATCACCCGCGCCAGCACGGGAACCTTCTCCTCGAGCGGCCACGGCTTCGCCACCGGCGACTATGTCTGGATCAGCGGCGTTTCCGGCATGACCCAGGTCAACAACCGCGCCTACCGGGTGGTCCGGATCAACTCGAGCAGCTACTCGCTGCAGTACGCCTACGGGTCGAACTGGTACACGCTGAACACCAGCGGCTACAGCTCCTACTGGAGCGGCGGCATCGCGCGCAAATGCATCGTCTCCGACTGTTCGGTCGTCGTGACCTCGAACAACCACGGCATCAACGACGGCGAGGGCGTCTACATCACCGGCGCCCGCGGGATGACCCAGCTGAACAACACGCCCTTCATCGCCGGGGTGCTGGATTCGAACCGCTATTCGATCGGGGAGAACGGGGCCAACTGGGGGACCTATACGTCGGGCGGGGCGTCCTGGTGCGGCCGGTACGGCTGCTCCTATCGCGTCTTCACCAATGCGGGCGGCGGCCTGCGCGCCCTCGCCAACAGCAGCTGCGTCAGCGAACGCACCGGAGCCCAGGCCTATACCGACGCCTCCCCGACCGCGTCGCGCGTAGGCTACAACTATCCCGCGGACAGCCTGAACAACGCCGAGAACCCCTGCCCGGCCTCGGAGCTGATGCCCCTGTCCAGCGACCGGACCGCCCTGAAGTCGATGATCGGCGATCTGGCGATCGGCGGCTCGACCGCCGGCCAGATCGGCGCCGCCTGGGGCTGGTACGCGGTCTCGCCGAACTTCGGCTCCCTCTGGGGACAGACCCCGGCGGAGTACAATACCGCCCAGACCCTGAAGGCCGTCATCCTGATGACGGACGGCGAGTTCAACACCCCCTACGCCTCCGGCGTCATCGCGGCGGACGCGGGGGCCGGGTCAGGGTCGGGCTATGACCACATGAACCAGAACGCCACGAACGGCGACGCCTTCGGGCAGGCGGAGGCGCTTTGCCGCGCGATGAAGACCCGGGGGATCATCATCTACACGGTGGGCTTCCAGGTCGCCTCCGGCGGGCAGGCGGCCAGCCTGATGCAGACCTGCGCCACCGGCCCGGACTATGCCTATCTGCCGAGCAGCAGCGCCGAACTGGCCGACGCCTTCGCGGCCATCGGACGCAACATCACCCAGCTCAAGATCTCCAGATAGGGGCCCCGCCCGCGCCCGTCAGATCAGGCGGATTTCCTTCAGGCGCTGGGTGAGGAAGTCCTCGGCCATCAGCGGCTGACCGGCGTAGCGGTCGGGATTGTCCGGGGTCACGGTCGAGGGCAGGCTCTCGATCACGAAGTCCGGGTTGAAGTGCAGGAAGAACGGCGTCGAATAGCGGGCGAAGCTGGCCCGCTCCGGCGACGGATTGATCACCCGGTGGCTGGTCGACGGCAGGACGTGGTTGGTCAGGCGCTGCAGCATGTCGCCGATGTTGACCACCAGGGCGCCCGGCGGGGGCGCGACGTCCAGCCATTCGCCGTCGGCGTCCTTCAGCTGCAGGCCGGCCTCCTCGGCGCCGAGCAGCAGGGTGATGACGTTGATGTCCTCGTGGGCGCCCGCGCGGACGCCGGGCGCGCCGGCGGCGACCGGCGGATAGTGCAGCAGGCGCAGGATCGAATTGCCCAGTTGGACCTTGTCGGCGAAATAGTCGTCGTCGAGCTTCAGATAGCGGGCGATGCCGCGGAGGACCTTGGCGCCGAGGTCATCCATGGCGGCGAACATGCCGTAGACGTGGTCGCGGAAGCCCTCGACCTCCGTCGGCCAGACGTTGTCGCGCATGTATTTGCGATAGGGGTGGCCTTCCGGCAGCTCGCGACCGACGTGCCAGAACTCCTTCAGGTCGACCGTGGCCGCGCCCTTGGCGGCCTCGACGCCGAACGGGGTCAGGCCGCGCGCGCCGCCCGTACCGGGCTGGTGATACCGGCGCTTCACGTCTTCCGGCAGGGCGAAGAAGGTCTTGGCGTCGTCGATGGCTGTGCCGATCACCTGCTCGTCCAGCCCGTGGTCGGCGATGACGGCGAAGCCGTAGCGCTTGAACGACCCGCCCAGGGCGTCGGCGAACGCCTGGAAATCCTTGTCGTACAGCGTCATCGAGACAGGCTCGAGGGTGCGGGGGGCGGTGGCGTCTGCGGTCACGGAGGAACCCTTGTCGATAATCTGCGGTTTCCATACGCCCTGCCACCCGACCTTGGCAAAGCAGGGGCGCCGAAATCGAAACGGCCCCCGATCTGTTCAGCTTCGGTACAGGCAGGAACCTTGACTGTAAGGTCGCGTTTCAGAGGCAGAGACCTCACCTTCGAAAGGACATCCCATGCGCGCCAAACTTCTCGTCGCCGGCGTCAGCATCGCCGCCCTGCTGGGCGCCGCCGCCTGCACCACCACGGATCCGTACAGCTCGACCCCGCGTCGCAACAACACCGGCACGGGCGTGATCGCCGGCGCGGTGGGCGGCGCCCTGCTGGGCTATCTGACCAACACCTCGAACTCCGAGGAAGGCCGCAAGAACGCCCTGATCGGGGCCGGCATCGGCGCCCTCGGCGGCGCGGCCGTCGGCCAGTACATGGACCGCCAGCAGCGCGAGCTGGAAGCGGAACTGTCGGGCACCGGCGTCGGCGTGGCCCGCCAGGGCGACAACCTGGTCCTGCGCATGCCGTCGGACGTGACCTTCGCCACCAACCAGTCGTCGATCAACAGCCGCTTCTACGCGACCCTGGATGACGTCGCCGCGGTGCTGAACCGCTACGACCAGTCGATCGTTGACATCATCGGCCACGCCGATTCCGACGGCGCGGACGAGTATAATCTGACCCTGTCGCGCCAGCGGGCCTCGTCGGTGGCCCAGTATCTGGTCCAGCGCAACGTCCTGGCCGACCGCCTGTATGTGGACGGCCGCGGCGAGAGCCAGCCGATCGCCTCGAACGCCACGGCGGAAGGCAAGGCGCAGAACCGCCGGGTCGAAATCCTGATCCGTCCGTTCCGCGGCTGACGGCCGGCCGGTCGCCGGCGCCCGGTCAGGGTCGCCGGCGCTCCGCGCCTGCAAGGATGGAAAAGGCCCGGGGATGCTCCGGGGCCTTTTCTCGTTCACGGGACCGGGTCCCGTCCGCTCCGCGCGCCCCGGACGCGCCAATTTCTTCCCCCTCACACCGTTCCGTGACTTGCGAAGCAGGTCGCGACAATGCTCGATAGGCGAGTGCTCGACTCGGGGGACCGCTTGCGGCCGGATCATCAGGAATTCGCGGACGGACTCAGGCTGGCGGCCATCGCCGTCCTGTCGGCCGTGGTGACCGCCACCCTCGTTATCGGCGCCGGTCGCGCCCTGCTGCCGGAGCCGGACCCGCTGGCCCGCACGGCGGTCGAGGCCCCGCTGATTCTGACCTCGACCCCCTAGGGCCCGACCTCAGGCCCGGCCGATCGAGGTGTAGCGGAACCCGCGCGCCCGCATGTCGTCCGGGCGATAGACGTTGCGCAGGTCCACCATCACCGGCTGCTTGAGCAGCAGTTTGACGCGGTCCAGGTCCAGGGCGCGGAACTGGTCCCACTCGGTCAGGATGACGACCACGTCGGCGCCCTCGACCGCATCATAGGGGCCGTCCCTGAACACCACGCCGTCCAGCAGCTTGGCGGCCTCGTGCATGCCCTCGGGATCATAGGCCTGGACGGTCGCGCCGGCGGCGAGCAGGGCGGGCACCACATCGAGCGACGGCGCATCACGCATGTCGTCGGTGTTCGGCTTGAAGGTCACCCCCAGCAGGGCGACGGTCTTGCCCTTCAGATCGCCTTCAAGCGCGCTGGAGACCCGGCCGGCCATCGCCTTCTTGCGGGCGTCGTTGACCTCGACCGTGGTCTCGATCAGGCGCACGGGCGTGCCGGCGTCGACCGCCGTGCGGACCAGGGCCAGGGTGTCCTTCGGGAAGCAGGAGCCGCCGTAACCGGGACCGGCGTGCAGGAATTTCGAGCCGATCCGGTTGTCCAGGCCGATGCCGCGGGCGACCTGCTGGACGTCCGCGCCGACGGCTTCGCACAGGTCCGCCATCTCGTTGATGAAGGTGATCTTCATCGCCAGGAAGGCGTTGGCGGCGTATTTGATCAGTTCGGACGTGCGACGCCCGGTGAACAGGATCGGGGTCTCGTTGAGATTCAGGGGCCGGTAGAGCTCGCGCATCACCTGACGGGCGCGCTCGTCGTCCGTGCCGACGACGACGCGGTCAGGCCGCTTGAAATCCTCGATGGCCGCGCCCTCGCGCAGGAACTCGGGATTGGAGACGACCGCGAATTCGGCGTCCGGGCGGCGTTCACGGATGATGCGCTCGATCTCGTCGCCGGTGCCGACCGGGACGGTCGATTTGGTGACCACGACGGTGAAGCCCTCGATCAGACCCGCGATCTCCTCGGCCGCCGCATAGACATAGGAGAGGTCCGCGTGGCCGTCGCCGCGGCGGGAGGGCGTGCCGACGGCGATGAAGACGGCGTCGGCCTGACGGATGGCCTCGGCCCCGTCCAGGGCGAAGGACAGGCGGCCGCCGCGCACGTTCGAGGCGACCAGGTCGTCGAGCCCCGGCTCGAAGATCGGGATCTCGCCCTTCTCCAGCCGCTCGATCTTGGACGGGTCCTTGTCGACGCAGGTCACCACGTGACCGAAGTCCGCGAAACAGGCCCCCGACACCAGGCCCACATAGCCGGTTCCGATCATCGCCACGCGCATCTGGGACACCCCGTTCTGACAGGCCGTCGAGATAGCGACCGGGCGCGACTTTGGCCACCCCGCGGACGAAACGTCACAATGCAAAACCGCCGGCCTCCTTTCGGAGACCGGCGGCTCTGCAGTGTTGGCCGACCGGCCTTCGACCCGCGGGGGCCGAAGGC
>NZ_JBLYQK010000030.1:0-27862 GCF_048799765.1 Brevundimonas sediminis | reverse complement strand
CCCGGGGCCGGGGCGACGCGGCCGGGCAGGCGCAGCTCCGACCCGCCGCCGCGCGCGACGGTGGTCAGGCTGATCCCGGCGGCGGCCGCCTGTTGCTCGGTCAGGGCGACGAAGCCTTCGGGCGCCTCCGGCCCTTCGGCATGGGCTTCAGGGGAGGCGGGCGGGGCCATCAGGCGGGCGACGCCGAACCCGGCGCCGAGGGCGATGACGACGGCGGCGCCGGTCATCAGCCAGTGTTTGCGGGTGGTCATGGGTGTCCTCTTCGGGCCCGCGGGCGCGCCGCATCAGGGCGCGAGCCGGCGCGGGCCGGGTGTCTGATCAGGATGAGGGAGGCGCACGGCGGTCAGCCGCGCGGGATCAGACCCGTGGCGGGCGTTCGAGGCCGTGGGCGGCCTGCAGGGGCGCGCCGGCGGAGGAGGTCCAGCGCGGGGCGTCGTGCGACAGGGCCAGAAGGCCCAGCGGCGCGGCGGGGGCGTGGGGCGAGGCCACATGCGGGGCGTGGCAGCAGCTGTGGCCGCAGGCGCCGATGCAATGCTCGCAGGCCGGATCCTCGCACGGCGGCGCGAGAGGGGCGGCGGCCCGGGCCTGGACGGCCTGAACCGACGGGTCCACCGGCTCGACGCGGGCCACGGCGGCCGACGCCGGCCACACCGCGCCCATGGCGAACAGCATCACGGCCAGAAGGCCGAGCCGGTTCATCAGGAGTTGTGCGCGCCGGAGCATGGAGGGGACCTAGCACGGGGCGATCACGCTGTCGCGGACGGGGTGTCGCAGGGCGCGCGGCCAAAACAAAAGGCCCGATCCGTGGGGACCGGGCCTCTGTTTAGTGGTGCCGCCGGGCAGGATTGAACTGCCGACCTCAGCCTTACCAAGGATGCGCTCTACCACTGAGCTACGGCGGCGAAGACCCGTCCAGGGACGGGTCAAACTCTTTCCGGACCGAACTCTGAGCGTCGCCGCAAGAGCGGCTCCACCGAGTTCGTTCGCGAGGAAGCGGCCCTATAGCCAACGTCGCGGCGGGGGGGAAGCCCTGATTTCAAAAAGTTCGCAGATCAACGACTTTCGATCGTGGAGAACCTCGGCGTTAACGGTGTCCGGGTCTTGCGCCGGGGCGCGGGGCGGGCTCTGATCCGGGTCATGGACAAGCCCGTCACGACCGCGCCCGAAGCTGCAGCCGCCCCGGAGGTCATGCCTTCCGTGCCGGCGGGGGCCCCGGTCGAGTCGCCATCGAAGGCCGCGGCCGCCGAGGTCGCCGCGCCGTCGGCGCCCGCCGAGGCCGCCGAACGGGCCCGGGCCGAAAAGGCCCTGCGTCTGGCCAAGGCGCTGCGGGACAATTTGCGCCGCCGCAAGGTCGCGGCGAAGCCTGCAAGACCGAGCAACTGAAGTTCATCGCGCCGGGCGTTCAGGCGGACTTTCGCTGACCCCGTCGACCGCGCTAGATAGTCGACCCGCCGAAGCCCCCCGTTTCGGCCTGCAAGAGACGACATGGACAGCATCGCCATCACCGGCGGCGCCCGGCTGAACGGAGTGATTCCCGTCAGCGGCGCCAAGAATTCCGCCCTCAAGCTGATGGCCGCCTCGATCCTGACGGATCAGCCGCTGCTGCTGACCAATATGCCGCGTCTGGCGGACACGAAATTCCTGGGCAAGCTGCTGCAGGCCCTCGGCGTCGAGGTGACCGAGCGCGACGGCGCGAACGGGCAGGAGACCCTGTTCGACGGCCGCACCATCAGCTCGACCTTCGCCCCCTATGATCTGGTCCGCCAGATGCGGGCGTCGTTCAATGTGCTGGGGCCGCTGCTGGCGCGCACGGGCGAGGCCAAGGTCTCGCTGCCGGGCGGCTGCACCATCGGGGCCCGTCCGGTGGACCTGCACCTGCAGGCCCTGACGGCGCTGGGCGCCGAGATCGAGCTGGACGAGGGCTATGTCACCGCCCGTGCGCCCAGGGGGCTGCAGGGCGCCGAGATCGAGTTTCCGTTCGTCTCGGTCGGCGCGACCGAACACGCCCTGCTGGCCGCGGTGATGGCCAACGGAACGACGGTGCTGCGCAGGGCGGCGCGGGAGCCGGAGATCGGCGACCTGGCCCGCTGCCTGACCGCCATGGGCGCGAAGATCGAGGGCGTCGACACCGACGTCCTGACCATCACCGGCGTGACCTCGCTGGGCGGGGCCGAATGGTCGGTGATTCCCGACCGCATCGAGATGGGCTCCTACGCCGTCGCCGCCGCCATGGCCGGGGGCGAGGTGCGCCTGACCCGGGCCCGCCCGGAGCTGATGACCGCCCTGACCGAAAAGATGGTCGCCGCCGGCGTCGAGGTCAGCCCGACCGAGGACGGGGTGATCGTGAAGCGTGATCCGGCGCAACGGCTGAAGGCGGTGGATCTGGAGACCGAGGTCTATCCGGGCTTCGCCACCGACCTGCAGGCGCAGTTCATGACGCTGATGACCACGGCGGAGGGCGAAAGCACCATCCGCGAGACCATCTTCGAGAACCGCTTCATGCACGCGCCGGAGCTGGCGCGGCTGGGGGCCGACATCCATGTCGGCGCCGGCGAGGCGGTGGTGAAGGGCGTCGAGGTCCTGCACGGCGCGCCGGTGATGGCGACCGACCTGCGGGCGTCGGTGAGTCTGGTCATCGCCGGACTTGTCGCGCAGGGTGAGACCACGGTCGGCCGCGTCTATCATCTGGATCGCGGTTTCGAGCGTTTGGAAGAGAAGCTGGGCGCCTGCGGCGCGAATATCCGGCGGATCAAGGGCGAGGCGAATGAGCACTGAGGCCGAGGGCGCGGTGGAGGACAGGGCGATCAAGTCGCCGATGGAGCCCCTGCGCCTGCTGGCCGAGGACGCCGACGACCTGCACATCATCTCGGTGGCCCTGCAGGACGCGATCATGCGTCCGGTGGACATCGTGTGGGAGCGGGGCGCCCGGCTGCTGACGGTGACCCTGAGCCGGTTCTGCTGGGAATGCGGCGGGACCCGGGTGATGGCCGCCATGCAGTTCGGCGACGTCATCGCGGTGAAGAGCCGCCGCCTGCCGCGCGGACCGGAGAATGCGCTGGAGCTGCTGGCCATGCATTTCGAACCCGGCGAGGCGCCGGGCGGACGGATCATCCTGATGTTCGCCGGCGGCGGCGACCTGAGGGTCGACGTCGAATGTCTGGACGCGGTGCTGACCGACCTGTCCGAGCGCTGGCCCGCGAAGATGGCGCCGACCCATCTGGAAGGGTCGCTGGAAGCCGCCCTGAACGGCGCGGGGGCCGCGTGAGCGATCATCGCCTGACCTCGATCACCCTGGACGCGACCACCCTGCCGGCGGCCTCGGCGGAGATCGAGCACGAGCGTCGCGTCGCCATCTTCGATCTGGTCGAGAAGAACAGCTTCGAGCCCGCGGGATCGGCGGGCGGGCCCTATGCCCTGACCCTGTCGTCGCAGGACGGACGGCTGGTGTTCGACATCACCGGCCCGCAATTCGCCAGGGCGCACGGCCTGTCGATGTCGCCGCTGAACAAGACGATCAAGGACTACATCGACATCTGCGACAGCTATTATGAAGTGCTGCGCGGGACCGATGTGTCGAAGATCGAGGCGATCGATATGGGGCGTCGGGGTCTGCACAATGACGGCGCCGAACTGCTGAAGTCGCGTCTGGACGGCAAGATCGCCGTCGACCACGAGACGGCGCGGCGGCTGTTCACCCTGGTGACGGCGCTTTATCGGCGCTGACGCGCCGAAGGGATTAGGGATTAGGGATTAGGGACTAGGAAGAATGGTGGGGCCGGGTGGCTGGTTTTTGCCTAATCCCTAGTCCCTAGTCCCTAATCCCTAAGTCGCCGCATCGCGGGCGACCTCGACTACCGCCGCATTTTGGGGCATATGGCCGCTCCTTCGGCGTGCGCTGCCGCCCGGCGCGCGTCGTCTACTCGTATCCAACGGGCGTGAGAGGCCGCATGGCTAAGGAAGAACTGCTCGAGTTTCCCGGCGTCGTCAGCGAACTGCTGCCGAACGCGACGTTCCGCGTGACGCTCGAGAACGACCACGAAATCATCGCCCACACCGCGGGCAAGATGCGCAAGAACCGCATCCGCGTGCTGGCCGGCGACAAGGTGCTGGTCGAAATGACCCCCTACGACCTGACCAAGGGCCGTATCACCTACCGCTTCAAGTAAGGACGGGCTCGCATGAGCCATCCTGAGCTTGTGCTGGCCTCGGCCAGCCCGCGCCGCGTGGAGCTGCTGGCGCTGGTCGGGATCAAGCCCGACCGAATCGAGCCCGCCGATATCGACGAGACCCCGCTGGCCGGCGAGACGCCGCCGCGCCTCGCCGCGCGTCTGGCCGTCGGCAAGGCGACCGTGGTCGCGGACCGCGCGCCGGACGCCGTGGTCCTGGCCGCTGACACCGTGGTGTCCGTGGGCCGTCGTTTTCTGGAAAAGGCCGCCGACGAGGCGGAATGCGTGCGCTTCCTGAAGCTGCTCTCGGGGCGGGGGCACCGGGTCTATACCGGCGTGGCCGTGGCGAAGGGCGGGCAGGTGCGCCATCGGGTCGTGGAGACCCGGGTGACCTTCAAGGTCCTGTCCGACGCCGAGATCGCCGGCTACGTCGCCTCGGGCGAATGGAAGGGCAAGGCCGGGGGCTACGGCATCCAGGGCCGGGCCGGGGCCTTCGTGACCCGGCTGGTCGGCAGCTATCCGGCCGTGATGGGGCTGCCGCTGTATGAAAGCGTGAACCTGCTGCAGGGCGTGGGCTGGAAGCCGTGACGCTTGAGGTCTTCCTGGACGACACGCCCGGAGAACTCAGGGCGGTGGTCGAACGGAACGGCCGCGCCGAACACATTCTCATGGAACGGGCGGAAGACCCGGCGCAGACGCGGCTGGGCGCCCGCTCGGTCGCGCGCGTGCGGCAGGCCGCGCCGGGGCTGAAGGGCGTCTTCCTGGATCTGGGCGCGGGGCTTGAGGCCTTCATGCCCGTGAAGGGGGGCGAGAGCCCGCCGGTCGGGGCCAAGGTGGTGGTCGAGATCAGCGCCGAAACCCGCGAGGACAAGGCGCCGGTGGCGCGGCGTCTGGGGCCGGGGGAGGGGGAGCCGCGCCTGCTGGCCGCCGGTCCGACCCTTATGGAGAGGCTGGCGCGGCTGGCGCCGGGCGTGGAGCCGGTCACCGGTCGCGAGGCGATCGAGGCGGGTCTGCGGGCGATCGAGGCGGCCCGGACCCCGGCGACCGGCCCCGGCGTGCGCATCCACGTCGAGCGGACCCGCGCCATGATCACCGTCGACGTCGACCTGAACGCCCACGACATGGGCCGGGCGCGCCCGCGGGACGAGACGAATCGGCTGGCCCTGCGCGAGGCGGCGCGGCTGATCGGGCTGAATCGCTGGGGCGGTCTGGTCGCCATCGACCTGATCGGCGCCGGTCATGACGGCAAGGCGATCGAGTCGGCGGCCCGCGCGGCGTTCGCAGCCGCCTTCGCCGGCGGGTCGGTCGATCCGGCGTCGATCCAGTACGGGCCGGTGAACCGCTTCGGCGTGCTGATGCTGTCCGTGCCGTGGAGCCGGACGCCGCTGGAGGAGGTGCTGTACGCTGATCCCGCCGGTCGGGTCCCGCGGCCCGGGCAGGCGGCGCGCGAGGCGGTGCGGGCGTTGCGACTGGCCTTGCTGTCGGACACCGGTCGCGCGCGGGTGACGCTGCGGGCCGGGACGGAGGTGGCGGCCCTCGCGGCCCCCTGGGTGGCGGAACTGGGGCCACGGGCCCATCTTAAGGCGGATGATGCGATGCCCCGCACCGACGCCGTGATCGAGACGGACTGACCATGGCGACCTGCCCCATCTGCACCCGCGCGCCCGCGGATCCCAAGTACAAACCCTTCTGCTCGAAGCGTTGCGCGGACGTCGATCTGCAGCGCTGGTTCACCGGGGGCTACGCCATTCCGGTGCGCGAGGACGAGCCGACGGATGACGGCGAACGCAGTCCTTTCAAAGAAGACTGACAGAGGCGCTTGCCACCGGGAAAGGGCTTGTCTATAGACCCCGCTCCCTCGCTTCGGCGCGGCGCCCGGGTAGCTCAGTTGGTAGAGCAGCGGATTGAAAATCCGCGTGTCGGTGGTTCGAATCCGCCCCCGGGCACCATCTCCCTTGAAATCAGGATGGCTTGCGGTTCCGGCGCCGGCGCGCGCGCGGATTTCCCGCGCCTGCGGCGACCGCATCAGGGATAGTGCGTACAGGCGCGCCCGGGCCGCGGTCGAGGGAAGGGGGCGCGGGCGCGAACTGCGACAAACTGCGTCACACTGAAATGTATCGTTGTTTGGTGTGAATGACCCCGTTCATACAGGTTAACGGGTCGGCTCGTCCCGGGTGCGCGACAACCGTGGAATGAAATTCCATTGTGCGGTGCAATATTCCAAAACTATGATCCGGACGCCCCCTAAAAGGGTCGAACCTTCCGTCCAACCATCATGAAATTGACGCTTTCAACCTGAAACTTCCCCGATGAACGCGCGCGCTCTCCCCCGAGGGGAAAAGCGGCGTTGCGCACTTGACGCTCTGGTATGCGTTCGCCAAAGGAGCTTGACCGCTTTCCTTTGCGAGCGGCCGGGAGGGGTTGGGAAAACGGTTTCCCAAGGCCTGCCGACACCGCCCCGGGAGCCGTTCGGCAACCGGAAGCGTCAGGAGGCGTTCCGCCAATCGGGGTTCTTTGAATCCCGGCCTAGCGGACGAGATTTTCAATCGGGAGCGATCCGCACAGCGGTCCGCTCCCTGGGTTCCACGAGTCAGACCAAAGCAGGAACTGGCGAACTATGCTCGATATCAAAAAGACCAACATTCTTCTGGCCATGGCCGGCGCCGCCGTCCTGATGGCCGGTTCGCCGGTCCTCGCGCAGGAAACGGCCGCCCCGACCGCGGCGACCTCGACGGCCGCTCCGGCCGACGCCGCCGCCACCCCGGCTCCGGCCGCTGAAACCCCGGCTCCGGCCGCTGAAGAGCCGGCCGCCGAAGGCGGTCACAAGCTCACCGTCGCGACCATGTTCATGGACGCGGACATCGTCGTTAAGGTCGTGATGATCGGCCTGGTCCTGGCCTCGGTCTTCTCGTGGACCCTGCTGCTGATCAAGCTCTTCGAGTTCGGCTCGCTGAACCGCACCACCGACCGCTTCCTGGAATCGTTCCGCAGCGCCCGCACCATCGCGGACATGCGCAAGGTCGCGACCTCGGACGAGTTCGACGGCAACCCGCTGGCCGACATGGCCGCCGCGGCCACCGACGAAATCGAACTGTCGCGTCAGGCCGGCCTCTCGGTCACCGGCGAACACTCCGACTCGGCCCTGCTGCGCGCCCAACAAGCGACGTCGGCGGTTCAGTCGGGTCTGGCCAAGCGCCTGTCGGGCGGCCAGCAGTTCCTGGCCTCGGTCGGTTCGACCGGTCCGTTCATCGGTCTGTTCGGCACCGTGTACGGCATCATGAACTCGTTCATCGGTATCGCGAACACCAACACGACCAACCTGGCCGTCGTGGCCCCGGGTATCGCCGAGGCCCTGCTGGCCACCGGTATCGGTCTGTTCGCCGCTATCCCGGCGGTTATCTTCTACAACTACTTCAACACCCGCATCGCTGCGTTCGGCACCCGTTCGGACGGCTTCAACGCCGAGCTGATCAACGCCATCTCGCGTAACCTCGACAAGGGGGCGTAAACCCGATGGCCGCCAAACTTTCAGGCGGCGGCGGCGGTAAGTACGCCATCGAGCAGAACTCGGACATCAACGTCACGCCTTTCGTTGATATCATGCTGGTTCTGCTCATCATCTTCATGGTGGCGGCTCCGCTCGCCACCGTGTCGGTGGAGGTGAAACTGCCGGCTGCGGTCGCGAAGCCCGCGCAGAATCCGCCCAAGCCGTTCTACGTGTCGATCCAGAGCAATGGTCGCGCGTACATCGGTGACGACGAGGTGGACATCACTTCGGTCGGTGCGGAACTGGGACAACTGATCGGCAACAAGCCGCCGTCGGATGAGCGTATCTTCATCCGTGCGGACCAGACGACCCGGTATGGTGATTTCATGCAGGTCATGAATTCGCTCCAGGATCACGGTTTCTATTCCGTGGCTCTGGTCGGCGAAGACCAGTCGACTCAGTAAGGGAGACGGTTGATCCATGACTGACACAGTTGAATATCACCGCAGCCGGTACGACGCGCCGCGCAAGAAGGGCTTCATGGGGGTTCCCCCCGGCGTCCTGATTGTCAGCCTGCTCGTCGTTTGCTCCCTGTTCGTTCTGCTGGCGATCTACTTCGTCAACATGCAGTTCAAGCTGAAGGAAATCCGGTACACCGACGACGCGGTGGATGTGGAGATCATCGAGCCTCTGCCCGAGCCTCCGCCCCCGCCGCCGCCGCCGCCGCCGCCGACCAACGAGCCCCCGCCGCCCAAGCTGCAGGTGCGCGTCCCGGCGACGATCCCGACCAACGTTCCCGTCCCGCCGGTGGAAACCCCGCCGACGAAGAAGGAAGACCGGATCGAGAACACGGCTCCGCCGGTGATCACCACGACCCCGCCGCAACCGGCCCCCGTGCCAGCTCCGCCGCGGCCGTCGGTCATCACCAACCCGAGCTGGGCTCGCCAGCCGACGGTGGAATTCCCGGAACGCGCCTCGGCGCGGGGGATCGACAGCGGTCGCGTGGTCCTGAACTGCCTGGTGAACGCCAACGGTTCGATGTCGGACTGCAACATCGTGTCGGAAGATCCGCAAGGCGCCGGTTTCGGCTCCGCCGCGGTCGCCGGCGCCCGTCGCGCCCGGCTTTCGCCGCGGACCGTCGACGGCGCCGCCCAAGGCGCCCGGGTGAACTTCACGGTTCGCTTCCAGTCCGCGGACTGACCGGTCGTCGACCAGACCACAGGAACGCCCCGGAGCCTCGGCTCCGGGGCGTTTTTGCGTTGGGCGGCCGAGGGCGTGGCCCTTGTTTCGGAGCCTTTCCCGGGGAATGACGTTTCAATCGGCCAAGCTTCCGGAGAAAGCCGCGATGAAACGCCCCGTCCTGATCACCCTGACCGCCGCCCTGGCCGCCACCGCCCTGTCGGCCTGCGCCTACAACGACACCCTCGGCCGGAACCAGTTCGTCCTGGTGGATGACAGCGCCCTGACCCAGCAGTCGGACGCCGCCTGGGCGGAGGCCCTGCGGACCCAGCGGACGTCGAACGACGCCGCCTCCCTGAACCGCATCCGGACGGTGGGCGGCCGCATCGTCAACGCCGCCGGCCTGGCCGACCGGCGCTGGGAATACGCCCTGTTCGTCAGCGACGCGCCGAACGCCTTCGTCCTGCCGTCGGGCAAGATCGGGGTGACCACCAGCCTTCTGGCCCTGGTCCGCAACGATGACCAACTGGCCGCGGTCCTGGGCCACGAGGTCGGCCATGTCGTCGCCCGCCACGCCGCCGAGCGCTACTCGACCAACGCCGCCGCCGGTCTGGTGCTGAGCGGTGTGCAGGGCGCCGCCGGCGACTACGGCCAGGCGGCGGGCGCCATCGGCGGCCTGGGCGCCCAGCTGGGCGTGCTTCTGCCGTTCTCGCGCCGGGACGAACTGGAGGCGGACCGACTGGGCGTGGACTACATGCATGCCGCCGGATACCGCCCGGCCGAGTCGATCGCCCTGTGGCGACTGATGGCCCAGCAACGGCAGGGCTCGAACCCCGAGTTCGCCTCGACCCACCCGTCGGACAGCACCCGCATCGCCCAGCTGGAGCAGTACATCGCCAGCCGAGGCTGGTGAGGGCGGCTGCCGAGCGGGCAGGGCGGCGCCCGGATGGTCGGGCAGCGAGCCCGGAAAGTGGCCAGTGATTGGTGATTGGCGGATGACAGGGACCCGGGTTCGTGGGCACGGGTTGCGGTCCGGGCCACCCACCAGCCATTAATCACCAATCACTTTCCGGGCTCCGTCCCGGAGGGCGTCGCACATCGCGTCAATTCCTCCTTGATCCCCCGGGGCGACGCAGCTAAAGACGCCGCTCGCGCGGATATGTGCAGCCTTAGCTCAGTTGGTTAGAGCGCCGGTTTGTGGAGCCGGAGGTCCTCAGTTCAAACCTGAGAGGCTGTACCATCGCCTTCCACGCTTCTCCCAGAAACAGTGTTGCTGTCTGCCGTGCGGTCTGCGCGTGGGAAGTGATTGGTGGTTGGTGATTAGTGGATGGCCGGCAGTGAGCGACCGCACGGTCCGCGCCGCCCCTCCGCCGCCAGCCAAGGCCAGGCGCCGGGCAAATGCCGAGACCACAGAGCTCCTTTCAGCGGAAGGGCGGCGCAGGCCGTGCCGCTGCAGGCTGTTAGCCATCCACTAATCACCAACCACCAATCACTTGCCCGGCGCCGCCCCTGACGGCCTATGCTCACACCTATGAGCCACGCACAGCCCCTCTGGGACCCCCGACAGTATCGCCGGTTCGGGGCCGAGCGGGATCGGCCGGCGCTGGACCTGCTGCTGCGGCTTCCGGCCGACCTGGAGCCCCGCACGATCGTCGATCTGGGCTGCGGGGCAGGCCAGCATGCCGCCCTGCTGAAGCGGCGTCATCCGCAGGCCCGGGTCACCGGCGTGGACGCCAGCGCGGCCATGCTGGAGCAGGCGCGGGCGCTGGGCGATGATGTGGCCTGGGTCGAGGGGGATCTGGCCGAATGGCGGCCGGAACAGCCGCTGGACCTGATCTTCGCCAACGCCTCGCTGCAGTGGCTGCCGGACCATCGCGCCCTGCTGGGGCGGCTGACAGGGCTGCTGGCGCCGGGCGGGGTGATCGCGGTGCAGATGCCGCTGGCCTGGGACACCCTGCATTACCGGACCATGCGGCGGGTGCGGACCGAGGGGCCGTGGGCCGACCGGCTGACGGAGCGGGAGAGCATCCAGGCGCTGCTGGAGCCCGCGGACTATTACGACGTGCTGGCCGGGGGGTGCGAGGACATCGACATCTGGTCGACCACCTATCTGCACGCCCTGACCGGCGCGGCGCCGGTGCTGGAGTGGATGAAGGGCACGGCCCTGCGACCGCATCTGGTGGCGCTGGCCGATGATCCGGCTATGACGGCCGACTGGCTTTCGGCGCTTTCCGACGCCCTTTCGCAGGCGTTTCCGCCGCGTCCGGACGGGGTGACCCTGCTGCCGTTTCCGCGTCTGTTCCTGATGGGACGTCGGCGGGCTGACGGCGGCGAAGGCCGGTGACGGGCCCGTCCAGGGCCTCCAGCTCGGCCACCGTGGCGCGATAGCCGGCGTCGACGGCGGGGGCGTAGGCCTTCCAGTCGCGGATATCGACGCCGTCGGGCGTGGGCTGGACCAGAATGTCGACGATCGCGCGCGAACGCTCGATCTCGGCGTCCGAGGTCAGGGTGGCCGAGCGCATCATGATGGAGACGATGGGCGGCCCCCGACGCCAGGCCCCTGTGGCCAGCAGGCGCCAGATCGACGGCGGGTGCTCGATCATGTGGGGATCGACGCCGCGCGCCTGCGACATGTCGATGCCGATGACCGGCCCGGCGTTCATCTGGCGCATGACCTCGGCCGGCAGGTTGTTCAGCACCGCCCCGTCGACCAGCACCTGCCGGTCCAGCACCACGGGCGGCAACAGGCCGGGGATGGCGATGGTGGCGCGCATGGCCCGCCGCATGCGGCCGCGGCGATGGATCTCGATCCGGCCCGAGGTCAGATTGGTCGAGACGGCGAAGAAGGGCAGCTGCAGGTCGGCCAGATCGACGTCGCCATAGGCCGCCTCCAGCAGGCGATCGACCTTCTTCGCCCGGCTCATGGCCAGCATGGGGAAGGTGATGTCGCTGAGCGGGTCGCTGTCGACGAAGGAGCGGCGGATGCGGTCCTCCAGCTGCTCCAGGGACCAGCCCATGGCCGGGCCGGCCGCGACCACGGCGCCCATGGAGGCGCCGCCGACGAAGTCGATGGGCACCTTCGCCTCATGCAGGGCCTTCAGGGCGCCGATGTGGGCGTAGGCGCGGGCGCCGCCGCCGGACATGACCACGCCCACGGCCGTGCCGGTGATGACCCGGGCGATGCGTTCGGCGTCGGCCGCGTCGCCCTCCATGGCCTGGAACCAGCGTCCCGGCTGGATGGCGTCGATCCAGACAGAGGTGTTGTGCGGCCGGGCCATGCGCGGATCGCGCAGCAGGATCAGGTCGGTACGGCGCTGGGCGTCCGGCGCGCCGGTGTGGGGCAGGGGGCGGTTGGGCGGGGCCAGCAGGCACTGGCCGACCACGAACAGCCGGTCGACCTGACGCGCGCACAGGGCGGCCCAGGCGGGCTCGTCCGCCTCGGCGACGTAGAGGACGAAGTCGTGGGAGTCCTCGACCCGGCTGAACCAGTCCGCCGCCGAGGACAGGGCCGAGTGGTCGATGACCTGACAGGTGAAACCGTCGGCCTCGATGGCGGCGGCGACGCGCTCGACGAAGGCGCGGATGGGGCGGGGCCGGGCGGAGACGAAGCCGAAGACGCTGGGCTCGCCCCCGCCGGAGCGGCGATCGCGGGCGCGCTGGATCATCAGGCGCGAAAGCTCGACCATCAGGTCCGGTTCGGTGCGGGCGGCCTCGAAGAAGGCGTCGCGCGGCAGGGCCAGCACCTCGGAGTCGCGCAGGGCGACGACGCCGGCGGTATGGGGGCTGCCGGCCAGCATGGCCATCTCGCCCGCCGGCTCGCCGGGGCGGATGACGCCGACGAACTGCGGCGGCTGGTCGTTCTGTTCGTGCCGGAACACGCCCAGCCGGCCGGAGCGCAGCAGATACAGGGTGTCGGCCGGATCCCCCTCGGCGAACAGGGTCTCGCCCCCGGTCAGCGCGAACCAGCTGGCCGGCGTGTTCCCGCCGCTTTCGAAGATGCGGTGCAGGGCGTCTGAGAGCCGGTTGGAACGGGCGGGGGACATGGGAGGGATTAGGAAGGGGCGAGGGTCGAGGGATGAGGGTCGAGGGAGGGTTAGATCAGCTTCGCTGTGAACGGGGAAGGGCCGGGGCGTTTCGGTCGCGGAACCTCGACCCTCGACCCTCATCCCTCGACCCTACCAAGCGCCGAGTTCACGCAGCTCCCGCGCCAGATCGTCGGGCAGGTCGGTGGCGTCGGCGGTCGTGAGGTCGGCGGGGGCGTCCTTCGCCTCAAAATATCGCCAGCCCTGGAAGGGACGGCGGGCGAGGGGGGCGGTGCGGATGACGCGGGGCTCCAGGGTGATCTCGCAGCGGCGGTTGGGGCCTTCGCCGAGGGTCGTGATGTCGAGGATGGGCTGGCGGCACAGGACCGAGCCCTTGATCACCCAGTAGAGGGAGCCGCCGTCCTCCATCTCGGCCGCGCGCTTGGGCGTCATCCGGGTGTGAACGATGAGCGGTTGGCCCTTGGCGGCGCGGGCTTCCAGCCACTCGACCTCGGAGACGCCGACGCAGAGCTTGATCATGTGCAGGGGCATGAGGGGCATATGGGCCGGTGCAGGGATGGACGCCAGCGGGGATGTGGCGGGTGATTGGTGATTGGTGACTGGTGATTATCTTTGGCGGCGCCTGTAGGCCCGCAGGGGGCGCCGGTTTCGAAGCCATCAAGCACCGGTCACCAATCACCAATCACCAACCACCAACCACTTTCCGGACTCCGGCCCCTGCCACTTCCACCCGAACCTTCGTCGCCATTCTGGTGAGCGGTGTTAACGTGCGCTGCGTAGTTTCCCTGTGAAGACAGGACCTTCACGGGGGCGTAGAGCCTTCCCCAGCGGAAGGTTTCGATATGTACGGACTGATCGGCCGGATGACGGCCAGGACGGGCCAGAGGGAGGCGCTGACGGCGATCCTGATGGAGCGGGTGGCGCTGGGGATGCCCGGCTGCCTCAGCTATGTGGTCGCCCACGATCCCGCCGACGCCGACGCCATCCGGGTGACCGAGGTCTGGATCAGCGAGGCGGCGCACCGCGACGCCCTGACGGACGAGGCGGTGAAGGCCGTGCTACGTCAGGGCCTGCCGCTGATCGCCACCTTCGAGGACGCGACGGTGACCACGCCGGTGGGCGGACTGGGGATCGGGTGAGGCTGGACGCCCGGGGCGGGTGCGACGCCTTTGAGGACGGCGGCGGGAAGTGGTTAGTGGCTAGTGATTAGTGGATCGATGCCGCTGGCGCTGATGCGAAAATGGCAGGCGCTGTCGCTGAAGCCGCCATCCACTAATCACTAGCCACTCATCACTTTCCGGGCTCTGGATCGGCCGCAGAAAGCTCCGCCCGCGCTACGCCGCCGGGGTCACCACCGCCAGCACCACGCCGTCGGCGACCTGATCGCCGACGGAGACCGAGACGCTTTCGACGACGCCGTCGAAGGGGGCGGTCAGGGCGTGTTCCATCTTCATGGCCTCGAGCACCACGACGGGCGCGCCCTTGGCGACCGCGTCGCCGGCCTTGGCGGGGGCGGCGACGATCTTGCCGGGCATGGGGGCGCGGAGGGCGCCGTCGGAGGCCGGATCGCCAGAGGCGCCGCCGCCGTGACGCACGGGCTCGAAGGTCCAGGCCTCGCCGTTGAAGAAGACCACCGGCTCGTCGACGACGCGGGCCATGTCCAGGTCACGAACCTCGTTGCGGAACAGGCTGATGTCGCCGGTCAGCACATAGGCGCCGAGCGCGTCGCCGCCGCCGAGATCGACGTCGAAATAGCTGCCGTGCTGGCCGGGCTTCACCGCACCCTGAACAGGATGCCCGTTGACCCGGGCCCGTTGCGGGGCGGGGGCGCCGCCGTTCAGTCGGAAACCCCAGGCGCCCTGGGCGGTGGGGGACCACGGGTTCACCCCGCGACCGGGCAGGGGATCGCTGACCCATTCCACCGCGTGGTGAGCCTCGGAGGCGAGGGTGGCGAGCGCAGCGACGGCCACCTCGGCGGGCATGCCCGGGCCGGTCAGGGCCTCTTCCTCGGCGCCGATGAAGGCGGTGTCGACGTCGCCCGCGACGAAGCGCGGATGTTCAAGGCAGCGCTTCAGGAAGCCGGCGTTGGCGCGAACGGGCCAGACCTCGACCTCGCCGCAGGCCTGGGCCAGCCTTGCGGCCGCTTCCTCGCGGGTGTCGGCGTGGACGATCAGCTTGGCGATCATCGGGTCGTAGAACTGGCTGACCTCGCTGCCCCAGGTGACGCCGGTGTCGACGCGGATGTCGTCCGGCAAGCGGATGTGCTCCAGCGTGCCGATGCTCGGCAGGAAGCCGTTGGCCGGGTCCTCGGCGTAGAGGCGGGCCTCCATGGCCCAGCCGTTGATGCCGATCTCATCCTGCTTCAGCGGGATGGGCTCGCCGGCGGCGACGCGGAACTGCCACTCGACAAGGTCGACGCCGGTAATGGCCTCGGTGACCGGGTGTTCGACCTGCAGCCGGGTGTTCATCTCCATGAACCAGATGCGGTCGGCCTTCAGGCCGTCGGAGGCGTCGGCGATGAACTCGATGGTGCCGGCCCCCTGGTAGTTCACGGCCCTGGCGGCGCGGACGGCGGCGGCGGTGACGGCCTGACGCGTCGCGGCGTCCATGCCGGGGGCCGGGGCCTCCTCGATGACCTTCTGGTGGCGGCGCTGCAGGGAGCAGTCGCGCTCGTTCAGATGGACCACCGTGCCGTGGCTGTCGCCGAAGACCTGCACCTCGATGTGGCGCGGCCGGGTGATGTAGCTCTCGATCAGGACGCGCGGGTCGCCGAAGGAGGACTGGCCCTCACGCTGGGCCGAGGCGAGGCCGGCGGCGAAGTCCTCGGCCTTCTCGACCAGCTTCATGCCCTTGCCGCCGCCGCCGGCGACGGCCTTGATCAGCACCGGATAGCCGATGCGGGCGGCCTCTGCGGTGAGGGTTTCGGTCGACTGGTCCTCGCCCTGGTAGCCGGGAGTGACCGGCACGCCGGCCTTGATCATCAGTTTCTTGGCCGCGTCCTTCAGGCCCATGGCGCGGATCGAGTCCGGCCTGGGGCCGATCCAGACGATGCCCGCAGCGGCCACGGCCTCGGCGAAGTCGGCGTTCTCGGACAGGAAGCCGTAGCCGGGGTGGATGGCCTCGGCGCCGGTGTCCTTCGCGGCCTGCAGCACCTTTTCGGCGACCAGATAGGAGTCGCGGGCGGCGGCCGGGCCGATCAGCACGGCCTCATCGGCCTCGCGCACATGCAGGGCGTCGGCGTCCGCCTCGGAATAGACGGCGATGGTGCGAATCCCCATCGCGCGGGCGGTGCGGAAGACGCGGCAGGCGATCTCGCCACGGTTGGCGACAAGGACGGATTTGAACATGGGGGGATGTTTAGAGTGGCGCGGGCGGCTGCGCCACATCCGGATGGGGTGCGGATGGCAAGTGATTGGTGGTTAGTGATTGGTTGCGTTGCGCCACATCCGGCGGGGGCTGAGCCCGGAAAGTGGTTAGTGGCTAGTGGTTAGTGGATGGCGGCGTCACCGACGGCGCGTGTGCAGGGCGCACGGGCGCTTGCGGCATCGAACCACCAATCACTAACCACCCATCACTTCCGACACCTCGACGCCGGGAGCAGCGGGCTCCGTCAGAGCCCGCCGCCGTCAGCCTATTCCGCCCACTTCGGCGCGCGTTTTTCGAGGAAGGCGGCGACGCCTTCCTGACCTTCTTCGGAGACGCGGGCGCGGGCGATGCGTTTGGCGGTTTCGTCCATCAGGCCGCCGTCGATCTTGCCGTGAGCGGCGACGTAGTGGACCAGACGCTTGGCGTCGCCCATGGCGCCCGGCGCGTTGGCGGACAGGCTGTCGGTCAGCATGGAGATGAACTCGTCCACCGAGCCTTCCGGCAGGATCAGATCGATCAGGCCCGCGTGGGCGGCGTATTCGGCGTCGAAGATGTTGGCGGTCAGGAACAGCTGACGCGCGCGGCGGGCGCCGATGGCCTCGACCACGTAGGGGGCGATGGTGGCCGGGATCAGGCCCAGTTTGACCTCGGAGAAGGCGAAGCGGGCGCCGTCGACGGCCACGGCCATGTCGCAGGCGGCGACGATGCCCGCCCCGCCGCCCATGGCCGAGCCCTCGACGATGGCGCAGGTCAGGGCCGGCACGTCGTGCAGGGCCTTGAGCATCTTCGCCAGACCCATGGCGTCGTCGCGGTTGTCGCTTTCCGACCAGCCCGCCGCGTCCTTCATCCAGCCCATGTCGGCGCCGGCGCTGAACGTGCCGCCCGCGCCGCGGATGAAGACCAGACGCACCTTGTCGGCGCCGTGCAGGGTCTCGAACGCCTCGCGCAGGGCGCCGATGACGGCGGCGTCGAAGGCGTTGCGCTTGTGCGGACGGTTGATGGTGACGAAGACCACGCCGTCGGCGGTGGCGTCGATCTGGACCAGATCATCGTTCGCATCCGGCGCCGGGTCGGCGACCAGCGGATGGGCGATGGCGTTGATCTCGGCGGCCTCGGCGTCGGTGATGTCGAGGGCGTCTTCGGGCTGGGTGTCGGTGGGCTTCTTGTCGGTCATGGGAGTTCCAACGCTTCAGTCGTGATCCTTCTCCCCTCGGGGGAGAAGGTGGCCCGCGCAGCGGGTCGGATGAGGGGGATCGCTACCGCATCTCTGCCGCCCGAAGGCGGATCGCGTCCAGCAGAATGTTGGGATTGCGCTGGAAGGGGCCGTTGTCGAACCGCAGAACCAGAAAGCCTGCCTCGGTGAGGCGGGCGTCACGTTCGGCGTCCTCGAGAGACCTCAGATCATGGATGCCGCCGTCGAGTTCGAGGATCAGCTTCAGCTCGACGCAGAGGAAGTCGACGATCTTGCCCGCGACAGGTGCCTGACGGCGAAACTTCAGTCCTTCGAAGCGGCGCCCGCGAAGAAGCGTCCAGAGCTGCTCCTCGGCCCGGGTGGTCTCGGCGCGTAGACGACGAGCGATGCGAGTCCTGTCCTTGGTCTGGTGCATGAGCAGGCAATCCCCCTCATCCGGCCCTTCGGGCCACCTTCTCCCCCGAGGGGAGAAGGAACCTTACCCTACATCCGGAACACGCCGAAGGTCGTCTCAGGGATCGGGGCGTTCAGGCTGGCGCTGATGGCGAGGCCGAGAACGTCGCGGGTCTGGGCCGGGTCGATGACGCCGTCGTCCCAGAGGCGGGCGGAGGCGTAGTACGGATTGCCCTCGTCCTCGTATTTCTGGCGGACCGGGGCCTTGAAGGCTTCGGCCTGTTCGGGCGTCCAGCTGTCGGCGTCGCGGTGGACGGTGGCGAGGACGCTGGCGGCCTGCTCGCCGCCCATCACCGAGATACGGCTGTTGGGCCAGGTGAAGAGGAAGCGCGGGCTGTAGGCGCGGCCGCACATGCCGTAGTTGCCGGCGCCGAAGCTGCCGCCGATCAGGACGGTGAACTTGGGCACTTCAGCGCTGGCGACGGCGGTGACCAGCTTGGCGCCGTGCTTGGCGATGCCCTCGGCCTCGTATTTGCCGCCGACCATGAAGCCCGAGATGTTCTGCAGGAACAGCAGGGGGATCTTCCGCTTGCAGGCCAGTTCGATGAAGTGGGCGCCTTTCTGGGCGCTTTCCGAGAACAGGACGCCGTTGTTGGCGAGGATGGCGACCGGATAGCCCCAGATGCGGGCGAAGCCGCAGACCAGCGAGGTGCCGTACAGGGCCTTGAACTCGTCCAGTTCGGAGCCGTCGACGATGCGGGCGATCACCTCGCGCACATCGTAGGGGGCGCGGACGTCGTCGGGGATGACGCCGTACAGTTCGGACGCGTCGTAGGCGGGAGCCCTGGGCTCGCGCACGTCCAGATCGACGGTCTTGAGGGTGTTCAGATTGGCGACGATGGAGCGAACGATCTCCAGCGCGTGCTCGTCATTCTCGGCGACATGATCGACCACGCCGGACTTGCGGCCGTGCGTCTCGGCGCCGCCCAGCTCCTCGGCCGAGATGACCTCGCCGGTGGCGGCCTTCACCAGCGGCGGACCGGCCAGGAAGATGGTGCCCTGGTTGCGGACGATGACGGTCTCGTCCGACATGGCCGGGACATAGGCGCCGCCGGCGGTGCAAGAGCCCATGACGCAGGCGATCTGGGGGATCGACCTGGCCGACATGCGGGCCTGGTTGAAGAAGATGCGGCCGAAATGGTCGCGGTCGGGGAAGACCTCGGCCTGGTGCGGCAGGTTGGCGCCGCCGGAATCGACCAGATAGACGCAGGGCAGGTTGTTCTGCTCGGCGATCTCCTGCGCGCGCAGGTGCTTCTTCACCGTCATCGGGAAGTAGGCGCCGCCCTTCACGGTCGGATCGTTGGCGACGATCATGACCTCGCGACCCGAGACCCGGCCGATGCCGCAGATCATGCCCGCGCCCGGCGCCTCATCGTTGTACATGCCCCCGGCGGCCAGCTGGCCGACCTCGAGGAAGGGGGAGCCGGGGTCCAGCAGGCGCTCGACCCGGTCGCGCGGCAGCAGCTTGCCGCGCGAGACATGGCGGTCGCGGCTGGCGTCGGAGCCGCCGCGCGCGGCCTTTTCGACCTTCGCGTACAGCTCGTCGCGGAGAGCGCGGTTGTGGGCGTCCAGCGCCTTGAAGGCGGCGGACGAGGTGTCGATGGCGGACGTCAGCTTCGGCATGGAGGGAGGTTTAGGCGCTGCATCGCGCCCTTGTCCACCGGACCGCGACACGCCAGATCAGGGGCAGGACGACGGTCGTCCGGACGGAGCCTCCCATGAGTAAAATCGCCTTCATCGTCGGCAGCCTGCGCAAGGGCTCCCTGAACCGGCTCACGGCCGAGGCGCTGATCCGGTCGGCGCCGGAGGGGATGGAGGCGACGATCGTCGAGATCGGCGACCTGCCGCTGTACAATCCCGATCTGGAAGAGGCCGCGCCGGCCGCCTGGACCCGGTTCCGCGACGAGATGCGGGGCGTGGACGGGGTGGTCTTCGTGACGCCGGAATACAACCGGTCGGTCCCGGGCGCGCTGAAGAACGCCATCGACGTCGGCTCGCGCCCCTACGGCCACAGCATCTGGTCGGGCAAGCCCGCCGCCGTCGTCACCGTTTCGCCCGGCGCCATCGGCGGGTTCGGGGCCAACCACCACCTGCGCCAGTCGCTGGTCTTCCTCGACATGCCGACCCTGCAGCAGCCCGAGGCCTATATCGGTCATGCGGGTGAGCTGTTCGACGAGGCGGGTGAAGTGAAGGTGGAGGGGACCAAGACCTTCCTGGCCTCGATCATGGCGGCGTTCGGCGTTCTGGTGGCGAAGCACGCGGGCTGATCCGGGCTCACCTCCTCATCGCCCCTTCAAGGTGATGGAGAGGTGAGTGATTAGCTCCCCTTATGCCTCCCGTTCCCAAACCCGGTTGACCCGGTCGTCGGGGCGTGGCCTGTGCCGCGTCCCATGATCGCCCTGAACGAAAAGACGCGCGCCACCCTGAAGGAGCTGGCCAACCTCGCCTGGCCGGTGGTGCTGGCGCGGATCGGCATCATGACCATGGGGCTGACCGACGCGATCGTGGTCGGTCACTACGCCTCGCGCGAGCTGGCCTTCCACTCGCTGGCGTGGGCGCCGTCGTCGGTGGTGCTGACCACTGCCGTGGGCCTGATGATGGGGGTGCAGATCGTCACCGCCCGCCTGCGCGGCGAAGGCCGTCACGGCGAGATCGGCGCGGTGCTGCGCCGGGGCATGGTCTATGCGCTGCAGATCGGCGTCGCGTCGATGCTGGCGCTGGCCGTCTTCGGTCCGTGGGTGATGCGGTCGGTGGCGTTCGGCGACGGCCTGGGGCAGGGCGCGTCCGCGCCGCTGGTGATCTTCGCCCTGTCGATGCCGGCCTATCTGGTCTCGGTGGCGGCCCAGTTCTTCCTCGAAGGCCTGTCGAGGCCCAAGCCCGGGATGTGGGCCATGTGGGTGGCCAACGGGGTGAACATCGCCCTGAACCTGCTGCTGGTGCCGGACCTGCTGAACATCGGCGTGCACGGCGCGTCCGCCTCGGCCTGGGCGACCTTCGGGGCCCGCACGGCGCTGGCGGCCTTCCTGATCGTCTACATCCTGCGCCTGCCCGAGGCGAAGGGCTGGAACCTGTGGAAGCGGCCTGCCCGCGACCGGGAGACCGAGAAGGAGCAGATCAAGGTGGGGCTGGGGGCCGGCGCGTCCAACTTCATCGAGGTCGGGGCCTTCGCGGCCATGACCCTGATCGCCGGCCTGCTGGGCGCGAACGAAACGGCCAGCTGGGCCATCGTGATCAATATGTCGGCCATCGTCTTCATGCTGCCGATGGGGCTGTCGTCGGCCACCGCGGTGCTGGTCGGCCGGGCCTATGGCGCGCGCGACCGCGAGGGCGTGATCCGCGCGGGCTTCGCCGGGATCGCCGTGGTCTCGGGCCTGGCCCTGCTGGTGGCCCTGCTCATCTGGCCGACGGCGGGCCTGCTGGTGGGCGCCTACACCAGCGATCCGACGCTGGTCGCCATCGCCGGACCGGCCCTGGTGCTGGCCACCCTGTTCTTCGTGGCGGACGGCATCCAGGTGGTGGCCGCCTCGGCCAACCGCGCCGCCGGGGACGTCTGGTGGCCGACGATCATGCATTTCGTCTCGTACGGGGCGATCATGATGCCGGTGGGCTGGGTGCTGGCCCACCGCATCGGCGTCGACGGCCTCGTCTGGGCGGTCATCATCGCCAGTCTGGTGTCGGGGACACTGCTGACCGGGCGGTTCGTGCGGGTGGCGCGGCGGCTGCCGCAAGGGATCAGGGACTAGGGATTAGGGATTAGGTGGGCGGCGGGGTTGCGGTATCGGTCTGTACTCGCCACTAACCAGACTAATCCCCAGTCCCTAATCCCTCCCCGGAATCCATGTCCCGCATCCTCATCACCTCGGCGCTGCCCTACATCAACGGCATCAAGCATCTGGGGAACCTGGCGGGCTCGATGCTGCCGGCGGACGTGTGGGCGCGGTTCAAGCGCGGGCAGGGGCATGATGTCCTCTACATCTGCGCCACCGACGAGCACGGCACCCCGGCCGAGCTGGCCGCCGCCGCCGCCGGTCAGGACGTGCGCACCTATTGCGACGAGCAGCACGAGATCCAGAAGGCCGCCGGCGAAGCCTTCGGCCTGAGCTACGACTGGTTCGGCCGGTCCTCGAACGCGCCGAACCGCCGCCTGACCCAGCATTTCGCCAAGGTGCTGGAGGAGAAGGGGCTGATCGAGGAGCGGGTCGACCGGATGATCTATTCGATTGACGACGCCCGCTTCCTGCCGGACCGCTATGTCGAGGGCACCTGCCCCCACTGCGGTCATGTCGGCGCGCGCGGCGACCAGTGCGACAACTGCGGCCGCCTGCTGGACCCGACCGATCTGATCGATCCCTGGTCGTCGGTCTCGGGGTCCAAGAACCTCGAGGTGCGCGACACCCGCCACCTGTACCTTCTGCAGACCCGGGTCGAGCAGCCGATCCGCGACTGGGTGGGCACCAAGACCGACTGGCAGACGCTGGCGAAGTCCATCGCCTACAAGCACCTCGACGAGGGTTTGATCGACCGGGGCATCACCCGCGACCTGAAGTGGGGCGTGCCGGTGGTCGGTCCCGACGGCGGGCCGCGTCCGGGCATGGAAGGCAAGGTCTTCTATGTCTGGTTCGACGCGCCCATCGAGTACATCGGCGCCACGGAGGAGTGGGCCGAGGCCAACGGCCGGACCTGGCGCGACTGGTGGCGCACCGATGAGGGCGCCGACGATGTCCGCTACGTCCAGTTCATGGGCAAGGACAATGTCGCCTTCCACACCGTCAGCTTCCCGGCGACGATCATCGGCTCGGGCGAGCCGTGGAAGATGGTCGACCAGCTGAAGGCCTTTAACTGGCTGAACTGGTACGGCGGGAAGTTCTCGACCAGCCACAAGCGCGGCGTCTTCATGGATCAGGCGCTGGAGCTGCTGCCCGCCGACTACTGGCGCTGGCACCTGACGGCCTACGGCCCGGAGCATTCCGACGCGGCCTTCACCTGGGAACAGTTCCAGTCGACGACGAACAAGGACCTGGCCGATGTGCTGGGCAATTTCGTCAACCGGATCGTCAAATTCACCGAGAGCAAATTCGGCGGCGTCGTGCCCGAGGGCGGCGCCCTGACCGACGTCGATCAGGACTTCCTGAAGCAGATCGGCGACGGCGTGGCCGAGGCGACCGCCAATCTGGAAGACATGGAGTTCCGCAAGGCGGCGCAATCGATCCGCGCCGTATGGGTGCTGGGCAACGAGTATCTGCAGGTCGCCGCGCCGTGGACGGCGTTCAAGACCGATGTGGAGCGGGCCGGGACCGCGACGCGGGTGGCCCTGAACCTGGTGGCCCTGTTCGCCCGTCTGGCCGCGCCGATCATCCCGGCCTCGGCGGAGAAGATCGCCGCCACCGTCGGCGCGACCGACCTGTCGTGGCCGTCGGCGGACGAGGACCTGCTGGCCGCCGTGCCCGCCGGTCAGGCCGTCGCCGCCGCCAGCGTCCTGTTCGCCAAGATCGAGGACGAACAGGTGGCGGAATGGAGCGCGCGGTTCGGGGGTGCGGAGGGGTAACCTTCGCGCGCGCTTTGTGCTAAAGTGACCAACTAGATGGTCAGGAATGGTGCAATGAACGCGATCAACCTCGCGGAAGCCAAGGCCCGGCTGAGCGAACTGGTGGACCTCGCCCAGCAGGGCGGCGAGGTGCAGATCATGAAGCGCGGGAAGCCGGTTGCGCGTCTGGTGCCGATCAAGCCCGCGAAGAAAAGGATCGCCATCGAGGACCTGCGCGCGGTGACCGATGGTCAGACCATGGGCGACGGGGATTCCGTTCGTCGCATGCGCGACGACTACCGCTACTGATGCTCTATCTCGACACGTCGGTGCTCGTCGCGGCCCTGACGCGGGAGCCGGCGACCGAACGGGTGCAGGCCTGGCTGGCGGCGCAGGAGGCCGGGGCGTTGGCCGTCAGCGGCTGGACCCATGTGGAGTTCGCCGCGGCCTTGCGGTTCAAGGCGGCGACGGGCCAGATCGATCCGGCCAGGCGTGAGGCGGCGGCGACCCGGTTCGCGGCCATCGCCGAGGCTGCGCTGACGACCTGGTCCGTGGAGATCGCGGATTTTGACGAGGCCCAGCGCCTTGCCGGATGGGATGAAGCCGCCCTTCGGGGGCCGGACGCCCTGCATGTGGCGATTGCGACACGGCGCAACGCCACGCTCTGCACGCTGGATGAGAGGGTGCTGCGAGCCTGTGAGCTCGCCGGTCATCCGACGGTGAGGCCCTAGCCCTCGATCACATGCGGCACGAAGCGCGCGGTGTTGCCGGTGATCAGCCCGGCCTCGCGGATGCCCATGCCGACGGCGGCGCCGTCGACGATCCAGCTGCCGATCACGGGGCGGTGGCCGTCAAAGTCGGGCAGGTCGTACAGGCGCTGCCAGACGTAACCTTCGTCGCCGTAGTCGCCGCCGGTGGCTTCGGCGATCCGGCCGTCCTTCACGATGGAGATGTTGGCGCCCTCGCGGGCGAGGATCGGCTTTCGCGCATGGTCGCCGGGCAGGGGCTCGAACGAGGCTTCCAGCAGGTTGGGATGGTTGGGGAACAGGTCCCACAGGATCGGCAGCAGGGCCTTGTTCGACCAGATCATCTTCCAGATCGGCTCGATCCAGAGATTGGGCGCATGGGCGATGCGCGAGCCGTAGCCCTCGCTGACCAGCCATTCCCACGGATAGAGGTGGTAAAGGGCCTTGATCGGATTGCCGGTCGGGTCGGCGAAACGCAGGCCGGTCCATTCGATCTGGTGAATGGGAACGGGCAGGCCATGGACGCCGCCCTCGCGGGCCAGGTCGGCCATGTAGGCGACGGTGACGGCGTCCTCGGCGGCGCCTTCCTCGGCCCAGGTGAAATGGACCGGTTGGGGCAGGGCCGGGGCGATCTCGGCCCAGCGGGCGATCAGGGCGTCATGGATGCCGTTGAACTGGTCCTTGCCGGGGAAGACCGCCTCCAGCCAGTCCCACTGGATGACCGCCGCCTCCAGCAGGGAGGTGGGGGTGTCGCAGTTGAACTCGAACATCTTCGGCGGGGAGACGCCGTCATAGCCGAGATCGAAGCGGCCGTAGTTGAGGGCCGGCGGCTCCTCGTCCCAGGCCTTGCGGATCAGGGGGACGGCGAAGTCGGGGATGCCGAAGCGGTCGAACAGGTTCTGGTCGAGGATGTGCTGACCGGCGGTCAGGCACAGCTGGTACAGCTCCTCGGTCGCCTGCTCGATCTGGCGGATCTGGCGGCGGTCGAAGCGGTAGCAGGCGGCCTCGTTCCAGTAGGGCTGGTCGGCGGCGGTGTGCCAGACGAGGCCGAGGGCCTCGACCCGCTCGCGCCAGTCGGGGCGAGGCTCGAGCGTGAGGCGTTGCATCAGCCGCCCGAGGAGCCGCGGGCGGTGGCGCCGAAGCCGCCACGCGGGCTGTAGCTTCCGCCAGAGACCTTGTCGCCGATGCGTGCGCCCGCGGTTTCCTTGCCACCATAGTACCAGCGCCCGCCGTAGTAGCCGCCGGAACCCGAGCGACGGCAGTTGTCGTCGGAGATGCGGCGGCCGGTGGTGTCGGCGCAGACGCGGCTCTCGGTCTGGGGACGCGGACTGCAGGCCGTGATCGACAGGGCCGCCGCCACCGAGGTGGCGAACGACAACTGGCGCACGGCGGACTGCAGCGGGGTGCGGGGCGTGCTCATGCTCAGGCCGCGGGAACCGTCAGGGGCGGGGGCAGGTCGGCGGGCGCAGCGCCCGGCTGGGTCAGGCAGGCGGTGCGCTTGGGCCCTTCCGGCTCGGCCTTGCAGTATTTCTCCACCTCGTCCGGCTTGATCTGCAGGACGGCGGGGATGGCGGCGTTGTGCTGGGCCAGGTTCAGGGTGCGGACCACGGTGGCGCGGTAGCCGTCCCAGATCATGTGCAGGGCGACGTACAGGACGATGATCAGGCCCAGGTAGCCGATCCAGCGGAAGCGGTGCAGCAGCTTGGCGATATAGGTCGCGGCCACGCCCATCAGGCCGATGGACAGGACCAGGCCGAAGACCATGATCCACGGATGCTCGTGCGCCGCGCCGGCGACGGCCAGCACATTGTCGAGCGACATGGTGATGTCGGCGATCATGATCTGGATCAGGGCCGCGCCGAAGGTCTTGCGCTTCAGGCCCAGCTCCTCGGGCGACGGACCGGAGCCGTGCTCGATGCTCATGGCGAGCTCGAGCTCCTTTTCGGCCTCGGCCTGGTCGTGGGTCGCCTGCTCGCGCAGCTCGCGCCACATCTTCCAGCAAACCCAGAGCAGCAGCAGGCCGCCGGCCAGCAGCAGGCCGATCAGGCCCAGCAGCCAGCCGGTGACCAGGGCGAAGCCGATGCGCATGACGACGGCGGCGACCAGGCCGATCAGGATCGCCTTCTTGCGCAGTTCCTGCGGCAGGGCGGCGGCGGCCAGACCCACGGCGACGGCGTTGTCGCCGGCCAGCACGAGATCCATCATGACCACCTGACCGAGGGCGGTCAGCTGGGAGCCGAGTTCGGGGGACGAGAGGAATTCCATGACCGCTCTCTAGCGGTGGTGCGACAGTCTGTCAGCCGTCATCCCGCCTGTTTTCGCGCCGCCTCATAGAGGGCGATCGCGGCGGCGTTGGAGACGTTCAGGCTTTCGAAGCCGCCCGGCATCGGAATCTTCGCCATGGCCTCGCAGTGCTCGGCGACCAGACGGCGGACGCCGTCGCCTTCCGAGCCCATGACGATGACGGTGGGCTGGGCGTCCAGCGCCTGCTCCAGCGTCAGTTCGGCCGAGCCGTCCATGCCGATGGCGCGCCAGCCCATGTCGGACAGCTTCTCCAGCGCGCGCGACAGATTCGTCACCCGGGCGCAGGGCAGGCGTTCGGTGGCGCCGGCGGAGGCCTTGGCCAGGGCGCCGGCGAGGGCGGGGGAGTGGCGGTCCTGCACGACGATCCCCTTCGCCCCGAAGGCGAGGGCCGAGCGGAAGATGGCGCCGACGTTCTGGGGATCGGTCAGCTGGTCCAGCATGACGATGACGCCGGACGCGTCTTCGGCGATGTCCTCCAGCGCCACGCCCTCCAGGGGGGCGACCTTGAAGGCCATGCCCTGGTGGACGGCGCCGGCGGGCAGCATCCGGGCGAGGGCGGGGCCGTCGATGATCTCGGCCCGATGGCCGTTGGGGGCCAGACGGTCGCGCTCGATCTCCTCGGCGCGGTCGGCGGTGACCAGCAGCCGGCCCACACCCTTGCGGGCCGGATTGGCGAGGGCGGCCAGAACCGGATGACGGCCCCACAGCCAGTTGTCGGAATCGACCTTGTTGCTCCGCGGAGCGCGGTTACCGGAATCAGCGCGCGGCGCCGAAGCGCGCTCGGGGCTCCAGTCGCCGCGATTATTTCCTTTGCCCCCCTGGGGCGCATTCCCGCTCAAACGCCCGCCGGGCCTGCCGGAAGGGGTCGCTTTCTTGCCCGATTTCCGGTCATTGCGTTCTGAAATTCTCGACACTATAAGACGCCCTCCGATTTGGAGCCCTGAGGGCTTTCGGGTCTGGCGCACCTCCTATCTCAGGCGATGCGGGATCACGAGAGGCTTTATCGCGGCGGGAACCGAAAGGTCCCTGACGAGATGGTCCGTCGGTTTTGAAAAGCGCGCTGGGGGAATGTCCCGAGCGGCAAAGGGGGGGGACTGTAAATCCCCTGCGTAAGCTTCGCAGGTTCGAGTCCTGCTTCCCCCACCACGCGCTTTCGAAACGAGGGACCGGACCCCATATCGGGTCGGCTGCGGAGGTCCAATCGGCCCGACGCAGTCTCCGCGCGGGTATAGTACAATGGTAGTACAGCAGCCTTCCAAGCTGAATATGTCGGTTCGATTCCGTCTACCCGCTCCAGAATTCTATTGCTGATCCACCGCCCCCTTCCGGGCCACAGGAGTTTTGGCCATGGCCAAGGAAAAGTTCGAACGCACCAAGCCGCACTGCAACATCGGCACGATCG